>NZ_CDRNDK010000028.1:0-10491 GCF_977012225.1 Planomonospora algeriensis
GGACCGAGACGTCCCCGAGGCGGGCCGCCCGCCGCACGCGGCGACGGCGGCGGCCACCGCCGCCGTCGCCCGGTCCGCTCCGAGGTGATAGGCGGCGTAGTCCAGCAGGTGCGCGCCGTGCTCGTTCACCCATGCCCTCCACTGGCCGGGGCCGAGCACGGCGTTCCCGGTTCCGGTGGATGAGTTCACGGGCCTGAGTACCCGGCCGGGTCCGGGGCGGGCCAGCCGTAGCCCGGATCGCCGTGACCGCCGGGGCCGCCGTGACCGGGCTGGGCGGGCGACACGGAACCGAACCCGCCGGGGTCGGGCTGCCCGGGCAGGGCGGGCTGTTCCTGCCCACCGGACCCGGCGGGTTCTCCCCCGGGCTGCGCGGGCTGGACGAACGGGTCGCTCTGCCCGTTCTGCTCACTCTGCCAAGTCTGACCGTTCTGTCCGCCCTGGCTGTTCTGTTCGCCCTGGCCGTTCTGGCCGGGCTGCGGGACACCGGGCCGCGCGGGGGGCGGGTCCGTCACCACGAGTTCCAGGCTCTGCTCGGAGAGGCCGGTGAACTTGGTCCAGTTGCTGACCTCACCGGGGGCCGGATCGGCGAAGAGCCAGCGGAGGAAGGCGGGCCACTGGCACGAGTCGCGGGGGACGGCGTTCTCGGGAAGGGCTGCGCCGTCCTGGGAGGAGCGCAGCTCCGCCAGCTCGGCGGCCGAGTAGTTCCGGCAGGCGGGAGTGCCCGGCGGGGCGATGTTGAGGTCCCACACGCCGTTGGCGTCGGTGTATCGCATGTTCCGGTCCAGCCCGAGGGCCTCCTGCGCGCGCCGGAGGAGTGCGGGGTCCCGGAAGACCGGAAGCGAGACGCCCACGTCGGGGGAGTCCTGCTCGGCGGGGAGGTCGGCGGGAGGCGGTGCGTCCCCGCCGCGGTTCCCGGACCCGTCCGGGGCCTGGCCGTCACGGTTCCCGGATCCGTCCGGGGCCTGGCCGTCGGGGGCCTGGACGGGCGGAGCCTGGCTCTCCACCGGAGCGGGCACCTGGTTCTCCGGGTCGCTCCCGCCGCCCTCGGGCGCCCGCGTGTCCTGCGGCGCGGGCGGTTCTCCGACGTTCCCGCGCTCGTTCCTGCGCTCCGGCGGGGACTGGGGTGCCTTGGAGGGCCGTGCCGGCTTGAGCGTCTTCACAGAGGGCGGCGCGTTCTCGCCCTTCTCCACGGGCGGTTCGGGATTCGCGGTCCGCGTGGGCTGCTCCGCCGGATGCGAGGGCTTCGCCGCCCCCACAGGCTTGTCCGCGGGCTTCCTGGTCTGCGCCGGAGTGCTCTTCGGCTTCTCCGCGTGGTCGTCCGTACGGCCGTCCGTACCGTCCGGTGAGGTGGACCGGCGGTCGCCCGAGGGTGTTCCCCTGTCGTTGCGGTCGACGCCGCCGTTGCGGTGCGTGGTGTCGCGGGAGGAGGGGGAGGTCTGGCCGGGCGCCTCCTTCGCGGGCGCGTTGACGGCCTGCTTGCTGGGCGGGGGCTCCACGATCTTGCTGCCCTCCCCCAGGTTGTTGCTGATCTGCTTCGTCGGCTTCGGCGCGGGGACGGAGTCGTTCGACTGGGTCCCCGGGTTCCGCGCGGGCGGGGCGACGTACTGCTGCTTCGGGGGTGCCTGCTGAGCGCCCGAACCGCCGCCGGAGTTGCCGCTGGAGCCGGAGTCGCGGGGCTTCGATTCGGACGACTTCGGCGGATCGGCGGGCTTGTCGGGTGGAGCCGGGGCGCCGCTGGGATCACTGGGGATCTGCGCGGAGGCGAGGGCGACGCCGACCGAGGAGAGCGTGGTGCAGCCCTCCCCGCCGCCGCTCACCACGCGGCCGTCCGGGGTGAGGGCGAGGCAGACCCGGGTGCCGGCGGCGGTCGCCGTACCCGGGTCTGCGGCCGCGATCGGTGCGCCCCCCTGCTCCGGAGACAGGGCCGCCCACGTGCCCGTCCGCGTGTCGAGGAGGTAGGTGCCCGTGTTGAGCTGCACCGTCTCGACCTCGGCGGGCGGGGAGAGCGCGGAGACGGCGGCTCCGAGGCCGGTGCCGGCCGCGAAGACCCCGATCGCGATGCTCGCAGTGACCACCGTCGCGCGCGAGGGCTTACGTGATGGTGTCGTCATCAATGTTCCTCTTCTTCCGGTGGGAACGTCAGGTGCCGTGGCTCTCCAGGACTTCGGACCACTCGCCGAGCACACGGACCCGTTCGTTGGAACCGGCGGGCGGGATGTAGGCCGCGTACATGCGGCCGTACGTCACGCTCGCCGAGCGTGAGAACGCCTTGTTGCCGGTGCGGACCGCGGCCGCACCCTTCAGCGTGACCAGCGCGCCCACTCGCCGGGCGGTGCGCAGGTCGGTGGAGCGGGCGGCGTACCAGACCAGGGCGCCCCCGTCCTTGGTCATGAGTGAGCGCACCGCGCCCTCCGGCCGGTAGGACAGCGAGAGCCGCCAGCCGGCCCGCTCCAGCTGGGCGCGCTCCTGCCGCCAGAACAGCGTGGCCTCGCTGGTCCACGGGCCGTCGGCGAACCGCGCGTCCGGCCGGGTGCTCTCCAGGCTCGTCAGATGGGCCCGGGCGACCTGGCGCGGGGTCGCGCGCAGGCCCGTGGCGTTCTCCGGCAGGCTCGTGGCGTAGCCCTCGGAGTCGGTGGCGATCTCGGGCAGCTGCGCGGGGACGGGGCGGGTGTCGGCGGTGAAGGCCGTCAGTCGCCAGCCCGCCGGGGTGGAGGCCATCACCAAGCTGATCCGGGCGACCTTCTCCCGGTGGGCGACCGCGACGAACCAGTCGGTGGTCCCCGAGGAGTCACGGGGCACCCAGAGCTTCGGACGGGGCCACATGCCCGCCCCCACCTCTGCACCCTCCATGCGGGCGGTCTCGAAGGCGGCCCGTGACATCTCCAGGGCGAGACCGTGCTCCAGCCTTCCCATCGCCTTGGCGTCCATCTTCGACTGGGCGATGGACAGCTCCCGGGCGTAGCGGCCGTGGATGCGGCGCGCCTCCTTGGCGGTGACCCGCGTCGGCAGGGTGTCCACGGGGGACTCGGTCACAGTCGCCGGAGGCTCCGCGGCGGCGGTCGGATCCGCCGGGGCGGTCGGGGTGGCCGGAGTGACCACTTCTCCGGATCCGGCCTTCTCGGTGGTGCCGGCCGAGGGAGCACCGGACGGGAGCACGCTGCCGGACGGCGGTGGGACCACCGCCTCCCACGACGTCCTGCCGGGGGCGGGCGTGGTGTGGGCGAGGAGGGTCCGGGGACCAGAGGAGCCGGACAGGACGATCCAGATGCCCACACCGGTGAAGACGGTGGCGGCCGTCCCGAACACGGCGACCTTCCGCCACCTGAACGTGGACAGCCGCTCGGGCTCCCAGATGCCATCGTCGAAGTCCTGCGCGGCAGGGGCATCCATGCGCTGGGAGAGCCAGACTCGCCTGCCCGGGGAATCTGATGCATGCCGCGACATAGATCCCGATATTAGACTGACAATGATCCCGGGGGAAGGTAAAGGGACAGGGTTATTAGCGCTTAAAGCTTCTGTCATATAAATGGCATAACGCCCAAAATCCGGACTATCCGAAACCCGGGATTCGGCGAATGCCAGGAAGGTGGAGATCGTCCTCACCAGGACATCTCTAGAGATTCGTTCCCCCGCTGAGCCCCAGCAAGGCGGCATGGGAGGGCTCGCGTCGCCGTCTCCGGCGATCTCTCCGGAAATTCATGATCATTACAAGACGGATGACATGAATGCCATTCGCATGTCCATGCCGACTGATCGGGTCATCCGTATAAGCGGTTTATGCGCCGCCCATTACTCCGTTCCCGACTCCGGGGAAGCGGGCTCCGAAGGCCCTCGGAGAATCACCGCGGCCGCGTTCCCGGCCTGCCGTTCACCTCAGGCCCGTCCGCCGCAAGCCCGCTCACCGGGTGCCGTTCACCGGAGGCGGGCCTGCGGCCGGCCGGCCGCGTCCGGGTGACGATCGTGGACGAGGGCGGCGGGCCGGGACGAGCCGTCAGAAGTGGCCGGGTCCCCCGACCCCGTCCGCCTTCTCCGCCCGGGCCGGCAGGAGCAGGGCGGTGACGACCACGGCCACGGACAGTGCGGCGCCGATGACGAAGGCCAGCCGCATGCCGTCGAGGTCGGCGAGCGCCTCGGTGACCCCCGTGGACTTCAGGGCTTCGGCTCGTGCGCTCATCACGGTGATCACGAGCGCGGTGCCGATGGCCGCGGCGACCTGCTGCAGCGTGCTCAGGATCGAGCTGCCGTGGGAGTAGAGCCGCGGAGGGAGCGCTCCGAGCCCGAGGGTGAACACCGGCGTGAAGGTCGCGGCCAGCCCCACCATCAGCAGCGCGTGCAGACCGAGCAGCAGCCAGTACGGCGTGGTCATCGTGATCTGGGTGAAACCGGCGAGCGCGATCATGATCCCGATCGCGCCGGGGACGACCAGGACCCGGCCGCCGAACCGGTCGAACAGACGGCCGACGGTCGGACCGAGCAACCCCATCGCCAGGCCGCCCGGCATCACGAGGAGTCCCGTCTGCAGGGCGCTGAGCTCGCGGACGTTCTGCAGGTACAGCGGTAGCAGCATCATCGAGCCGAGCATCGCCATGAAGGCCACCGACATCATGATCAGTGCGATCGTGTAGGTGCGGTGGCGCAGGGTGCGCAGGTCCATCAGCGGCGCGTCGCGCTTCTGCAGCGAGAGCTGGCGGAAGACGAAGACGGCGATGGTGACCAGACCGGCCGCCACGATCGCGGCGGCGACGCGGGCGTCACCGCTCTCGAACCGGCTGAGCCCGTAGACCAGGCCGCCGAAGCCGACGGCGGCGGTCACCACGCTGAACCAGTCGACGGTGCTGGACTTGGGCTCGCCGACGTTCTCGAGCTGCTTCAGGCCGCGCCAGGCGATCAGGGCGGCGATGGGGAGCACCACGGCGAACAGCAGGCGCCAGGATCCGAGCTGGAGGATCACCCCCGAGACCGTCGGGCCCATCGCGGGCGCGACAGAGATGGCCAGCGTGACGTTGCCCATCACCCGGCCCCGTTCCGCCTCGGGCACCACCTGCATCAGCGTGGTCATCAACAGCGGCATCATCACGGCCGTCCCGGACGCCTGGACGATGCGCGCGCCCAGCAGCACCTCGAACGACGGCGCGACGGCGGCCAGCGCCGTGCCGAGCAGGAACAGGCCCATCGCGGTGGCGTACGCGCTGCGGGTGGAGACCCGTTGCAGGAACCACCCGGTGATCGGGATGACCGCGGCCATGGTCAGCATGAAGGCCGTCGAGAGCCACTGCGCGGTCTGCTCGGTGATGTGCAGCGCACCCATCAACCGCGGGATCGCGTTGATCAGGATCGTCTCGTTGAGGATGACCACGAACGTGGCGAGCACCAGCAGTCGGATCACGGGCGGAGTGCGGCCTGAGGCGGTGGCCGCGGATTCGGCGGGTGAGTCGAGCAGTCGGCTGGACACGGTACCTCGATCGGGGTCGTCGGACATGACGGGGCCGCGGCTGGAGCTCCAGCCCCGGGTCTCGCAGGAGTTCGTGGTCGTGAAAACAGAGTGACGGACGCCACCGACAAAACTCACCGACCGGGTCCAAGACTCCGGCACATGATCCGAGATGTCACCTGGTTTTCACCGGCTCGCGGCCCCCGCGGCCGGTGAGAGCAGGGAGAGCCGCGCGGTCCCACCGCACCGGTCTCTCCCCGGGGCATCGTCGCCGGCAACGTCAGCGGCGACGCCAGCGCCTCGACTCGCCGGGTCTCGGCCCGGGCACGGGCCCGGAACTGCTCTAGGGAGCGTGAGCGTCGGCGCGGGCGGCGACGTCGACCCCGGCCTGCAGCGCGGCGGCCGGCATACGGCGGGCGCCTTCCCGACGATCCACAGGTTCCGCATTGCTCCACCGGATCTGCCTGTGGCTGTTCATCTCAGAACGGCGACCGCGTTCTCATACGGCGCACGCCGAGGCCGAGGGCGGGGCAGATCACGGTGATAGAGCATCCCCACACCAGCGATATCTGGTGTGAATGTCAGTGACCATCTCTTTCCCGAGGAGATTCCGTCTCCACTCGGGAATGACTGATAAATCGAGTGGTGGCGGCATCCGGTGATCCGGTGTCTCTCCGCAGTGGCCTCATAGGGTTTTCCGGTCTACGGGAGCGCTGCTCCCGCAGACCGTTGGTGCGGTTCGCGCCGGACCGGCGCGAACCGTGCGGCCTTAACACCCTCATGTTTCGGTTGGGTGGGCTCCGTTGAGCTTTCGGTCGGGTCGGTACAGCTCTCCCGACGAGAGCAGGAGGGAAGGCGCCGTCAATGGGCGGCCTCGTACTGCTCCACGATCGATGAGGCGATCCGGCCGCGCTCGCTGACGTTCAGGCCCTGGGTCTTGGCCCACTCGCGGATCTTCGCGCTCTTCTCGCGATCCATGGCGCGGCTGCCGGCCGTACCGCCCCGGCGACCGCGGCCGGGGCGTTCCTGGCGGACCGGGCGGGCGGCGTTGATGAAGGGGGCCAGTGCTTTGCGCAGCTTGTCCGCGTTCTCGTCGCTCAGGTCGATCTCGTAGGCGGATCCTTCGAGGGTGAAGGAGACGGTGCCCGACGCCTCGCCGCCGTCGAGGTCGTCGACGAAAGTCTCTACGACCTTCTTAGCCATGTCATGCTCCAGATATGTGGTGGTGAGGCGTACCTTAACGGTTCGCGATGGTTCTTCAACTCGACAGGCTCGAATGTGACGGCCTGCGGAGTCCCCCCGGGTAAGAGGGGCTACCAGAAGCGGTGCGGCCACCGTACCCTGATTCCGCGGTCATAGCGGGCCGAGCCCTGCCGTCTTCGATTTCCTCTCGTCCTCCGCCGTGACGGTTCCCCGGAGACCGAGAGGAAACTGAGATTCTCCGGACTCTGAAGTCCCTCTGCCCTGTGGATGGAGAATGAACGTTCTCTCCCGCGCAAGGCCGCGGATTGGGATCCGCCGCAGCGGTCGGATCGGCGGGGAGAAGACGGCGGGATTTCCACAGGGTGCGGATGAGTTTCGATGGTGCGACGGAGAGGGCGCGGCGGAGAGGGTGAGACGAACCGGGAGACCGCCGATCCGCTCTTCGACGCGGTGGACCGGTCGGAGAGAAGCATCGCCGCCCGCGACCGCCCGGCGACGGGAACCACCGGCAGGACTGCGGCCGGCCCTGGAAACGACTCGTGGAGGCTCGGGTCTCGCCCGGCCTCCACGTGTGGAAACTATCTGTGTCCGAGGGGGGACTTGAACCCCCACGCCCCGCAAAGGGCACTAGCACCTCAAGCTAGCGCGTCTGCCATTCCGCCACCCGGACTTGGTGCCTGCACGCGAGACCGTCATCCCTCGTCGGCGGACCTAGGTTAGCAAACCTTTGAGCGCACGTCATATCGGTTACCGCCGAGGTCCCCGGGGATGCCGGGAGGGTCCCGGCGGCGGCAGGATGGGAGGCGCAAGCCGTACCGAACCGAAGGAGTCGACATGACCGCGTTCAATGGTGAGGACGAGGTCGTCGAGCTGTGCCGTGACCTGATCCGGATCGACTCGACCAACGCGGGCGACAACACGGGGCCGGGCGAGCGGGCCGCCGCCGAGTACGTCGCGGAGAAGCTGGCCGAGGTCGGCCTGGAGCCGCGGATCCTGGAGTCGGACGACCGCCGGGCGAACGTGGTCGCCCGCATCGCCGGGGAGGACTCCTCGCGTGACGCGCTGCTGCTCCACGGGCACCTCGACGTCGTCCCCTTCAACGCCGACGACTGGACCCACCACCCGCTCAGCGGGGAGATCGCCGACGGCTGCGTCTGGGGACGCGGCGCGGTCGACATGAAGGACATGGACGCGATGATCCTCGCGGTGGTCCGGCAGCGGCTCAGCGAGGGCCGCCGCCCGCCGCGGGACGTGGTGCTGGCCTTCACCGCCGACGAGGAGGCCGGCGGTTCGTACGGCGCGCAGTGGCTGACCGACAACCACGCCGACCTCTTCGAGGGATGCACCGAGGCGATCGGCGAGGTCGGCGGGTTCAGCGTCTCCCTCGACGAGGCCCGCAGGCTCTATCTCATCGAGACGGCCGAGAAGGGCATCGCCTGGATGCGCCTGACGGCGCGCGGCCGGGCCGGGCACGGCTCCATGCTCAACCATGAGAACGCGGTCACCGAGCTGGCCGAGGCGGTCGGCAGGATCGGCCGCTACGAGTGGCCGGTACGGCTGACGCAGACCGTGAAGACCTTCCTGGCCGAGGTCTCCGAGGCCCTGGAGCTGGAGCTGGACGCCGACGACGCCGAGGCGACCGTGGCCAAGCTCGGCCCGCTGGCCCGGATGATCGGCGCCACGCTCCGCAACACCGCCAACCCCACCATGCTGGCGGGCGGCTACAAGGCCAACGTCATCCCGCAGACCGCGACCGCGCATGTGGACGGGCGCTTCCTGCCGGGTCACGAGGAGGAGTTCTTCGAGACGATCGACCGGCTGCTCGGGCCCAACGTGACCAGGGAGTTCGTCTACCACGACATCGCGATCGAGACGGGCTTCGACGGGCCCCTGGTGCGCGCGATGGCCGACGCGCTCGTCGCGGAGGACCCGGGGGCGCTGGCGGTGCCGTACACGCTGTCGGGGGGCACCGACCTGAAGGCCTTCAGCCGGCTGGGCATGCGGGGATTCGGGTTCGCGCCGCTCCGGCTCCCCGCGGACTTGGACTTCTCCGGGATGTTCCACGGGGTGGACGAGAGGGTTCCGACCGATTCGCTCCGGTTCGGGGTACGCGTTCTTGACCGCTTCCTGGACGGCTGCTGAGACGTTCCCGGAAAAACCATTGCGCTGACTCGACGTAGTGCTAGCGTGACTCTCCGTTGAAGGGAGGGCCGCGTTCACGCGGCCCCCGCCAGGAGCCGAGGAGGGCACGTGGCACGCACGCCGGAAGGGCAGCGGGGGATCCTCCCGCGCGCCGTCCCGTGCGTGCCCGTGCTCCTCTCCGCCGGCGCGCCCGTCGTCCGGGACATCCGGACCACGCGGTTCACGACGGGCGCTCGGCGGGTCGTCAGGCGAGTCCTCGCGGTCGGCGGCCTGTTCGCCGCCGGGTGGCTGCTCGCCGTCGTCTTCGGGCTCCTCTGCGCCGCTCCGGCGGCCGCGGACACCACCGCGGAGTCAGCGGCGGCGCCTGCGGCGGTGGGTTCCGGCCCTCTCGACACAGCCGCTTCCGGGCCGGCCTCCGAGGTCGGTGACTTCCCCACGGAAAGCGGTGACCTTCCGGCGGCGGGAAACGCCGAAGCAATGGCCGGACGAGGCGTCGACGGGCTCACCAGCCAGTCGACTCCGGGATTCCCGGCACCCTCCACCGCCGACCACAACGCCGGGGCGAACGGTTTCGTGCCCCAGACGAGCGGTGGATCCGGCCTCTTCGGGCCGGGTGTGGGAGACATCGCGCGGTTCGACCACGACCCGCGCCTCAGGGCACAGCGCGCCCCGCTCTCGGGGGTGCTCCCGCCCGTCGTCCGCACAGCGGCGGACGACCCATCCTTCTCTCCCGACTGACCCCGTCCCATGGGCCGGCGGTGTCTCTCCAGACGAAAACGCCGGTCGCGCGGAACGTGCCTTGGTCCTCCTGACGGAGGAGCCGTTCCGCATCGCGGGTGATGAGCGATTCCAGTTCTCGTGACGGCTGCCGGGCGTCCGCTGTGCGGTCTCCCGCCGGGATGCCGCCTGCCCGCGCACCCCGTGCACGAGATGTCAGGTACCCCCATGAATGAACCACAAGGAGCTTCAAGCATGCGTACGTGGGTTAAGAGCACGACCCCCGCGGCCCTTCTCGCACTGGGCGTCATGTCCCTCGGCACCGGTACGGCCCTCGCCGACACCTCGGGCGACGGTTCGATCGGCGGCGGCAACCAGGTCAACCTGCCGATCACCCTGCCGATCGACATCAGCGGCAACTCCGTCGCCGTCATCGGCGAGTCGGAGGCCGGTTCCGTCGGCGGCGCGTCCGTCGAGCAGTCGGGCAAGGGCTCCGGCGCCGGCGGCAACCGCACCAGCGGCGACCACAGCATCCTCGGCGGCAACCAGATCGTCGCGCCGATCACCGCTCCGATCAACGTCTGCGGCAACGCCGTCGCCGTCGTCGGCCGCGCCGCCGCCGGCTGCAAGGGCGGCGCGTCCGTCGAGCAGTCGGGCAAGGGCTCCGGCGCCGGCGGCAACCGGACCAGCGGCCGCGGCAGCATCCTGGGCGGCAACCAGGTGGTCGCCCCGATCACGGCTCCGATCAACGTCTGCGGCAACTCCGTCGGGGCGCTCGTCGGCCAGGCGTTCGCGGGCTGCAAGGGCGGCGCCTCCGTCACCGGCGGCAAGCCCGGCCACGGCTACCACAGCGGGCACGGCAAGGGCGCCGGCGGCAACCGCACCAGCGGCGACCGCAGCATCCTGGGCGGCAACCAGGTGGTCGCGCCGATCACCGCGCCGGTCAACGTCTGCGGCAACTCCGTCGGGGCGCTCGTCGGCCAGGCGTTCGCGGGCTG
>NZ_CDRNDK010000028.1:10591-30779 GCF_977012225.1 Planomonospora algeriensis
GCAGCATCCTGGGCGGCAACCAGGTGGTCGCGCCGATCACCGCGCCGGTCAACGTCTGCGGCAACGCGGTGGCCGTCCTGGCCGACGCCGCCGCGGGCTGCCTCGGCGGCGCGCACGTCGGCAAGTCCGGCCACGGGTACGACGGCTACGGCCACGACAAGTGGGGCAAGCGTCCCAGCAAGCACACCGCCGGCCTCCTCCCGGCGCTGCCGGTCGTCCCGGCGCTGAACGGCGCCCAGGACGCCGGGGCCACCCAGCCGATGCGGGACGCCTCCTCCCCGGCGGCCGGCCTGCGCGACGCCGTTCCCTCCCTCGACGGGATCGGCCTGATGAGCGCCGCCCAGCCCGCGGGCGTGACCGGGATGACCTCCGGCTCGCTGCTGGCCCTGGTGGTCGGGGCGATGGCGGCCGCCTCCGCCACGCTCTTCGCGACCACCCGCCGGGTCCGCTTCGGCAAGCACAAGGCCTAGCTTCGGCAGGCTCAGGAAGACCGGAGGAGACCAGGAGAACACCGGCGGGTCGAGAGCCGGGGAGGCGGAGGGATCCGCTGAACCGGCCCCGCCGGACCGGCCCCCGCCGGGCGGGGCGAGCGGCAGCCGGCCGCTCGCCGTACCGCACGGCGCGGGGCGCCCCCGGACCTGCCGGGGAGCACAGACGCTTTGCCCGTTCCGGGGGCGTGGCCCGGGACGGGCAAAGCCATGTCCGGGGACGGATGGTTCACACCCGGTTCCGGCCGCCGGCGCCGCTCGCGGGCGAAAGGGGCGGCCCGCCTGCGGACGGCGGCCGATGTCCGGTTCCGGACAGATGCGGCAGGGGTCACATCGTCCGGGTCGCGCGTATGATCTTCCGACGCAGTCGGACGTCCCGTCGGCCGTCGGGATACAGTCGCAGACGGTCGAGCTCCCAGCCGCCGTATTCTGCGTGTTCGGTGAGGATCTGCCGGGCGGCGTTCCTGGAGGTGCCGCGCGGGAGATGAAGAACCAAGTAGGAGTAGTCGAGCACAGCGGTTAGTCTCCGAGAGGTGGGCTGGGGGACGTCGGTACTCATCGGGCTTTATTCTGCGTCCTTGCGGCTTTCCTCGGGAGTGTCCCCGACCAGGATCGGGTAGCCCGAGAGGGAAGTGAACGGGGAACGAATGCGAACAGCGAGGTAGGAAGCAGCGTGCCAGCCAAGAACGGCAACGCCGGCGGAACCCGCCTGGTGATCGTCGAGTCGCCTTCCAAGGCGAAGACCATCGCCGGGTACCTCGGCCGCGGCTATGTCGTGGAGTCCAGCATCGGCCATATCCGCGACCTCCCGCAGGGCGCCGACGACATCCCCGAGAAGGACAAGGGCAAGCCCTGGGCCCGTCTGGGCGTCAACGTCGACCACGAGTTCGAGCCGCTCTACGTCGTCAACGCCGACAAGAAGGCCCAGGTCAACAAGCTCAAGCAGCTGCTCAAGGACGCCGACGAACTCTACCTCGCCACCGACGAGGACCGCGAGGGCGAGGCGATCGCCTGGCACCTCCGCGAGGTGCTCAAGCCCAAGGTCCCGGTCCACCGGATGGTGTTCCACGAGATCACCCCGCGGGCGATCCAGGAGGCGGTGGCCAACCCGCGCGAGCTGAACCTGCGGCTGGTCGACGCCCAGGAGACCCGGCGCATCCTCGACCGCCTCTACGGCTACGAGGTCAGCCCCGTCCTGTGGAAGAAGGTCAAGCCCCGCCTGTCCGCCGGCCGCGTGCAGTCGGTGGCGACCCGGCTGGTGGTGGAGCGTGAGCGCGAGCGGCTGGCGTTCACCAGTGCGAGCTACTGGGACCTGCAGGCGTTGTTCGACACCGGCCGCGACGAGGTCCCGCGTGAGTTCACCGCCACGCTGACCGCCGTGGACGGCAGGCGCGTCGCCCAGGGCCGCGACTTCGCGAGCACCGGCACGCTGAAGAACCCCGGCGTGCTCCACCTGGACGAGGAGGCGGCCCGGACGCTGGCCGGCCGGCTCGCCGGCACCTCCTACACGGTCGGCTCCGTCGAGCGCCGGCCGTACACCCGCAAGCCGTACGCGCCGTTCCGGACGACCACGCTGCAGCAGGAGGCCAGCCGGAAGCTGGGCTTCTCCGCGAAGCTGACCATGCAGATCGCCCAGCGGCTCTACGAGAACGGCTTCATCACCTACATGCGGACCGACAGCATCACGCTCTCGGAGACCGCCGTCGCCGCCGCCCGCAGCCAGGCCATCAAGCTGTACGGCGCGGCGTACGTCCCGGACCGGCCGCGCGTCTACACCAGCAAGGTGAAGAACGCTCAGGAGGCGCACGAGGCGATCCGCCCCTCGGGCGAGGAGTTCCGCACGCCGGGCGAGACCGGCCTGAGCGGTGACATGTTCCGGCTGTACGAGCTGATCTGGCAGCGGACCGTGGCCTCCCAGATGAAGGACGCGGTCGGCGAGTCCGTCACGGTCAAGGTGGGCGGGACGTCCGGCGCCGGCGAGCGGGTCGAGTTCAGCGCCTCGGGACGGACGATCACCTTCCACGGCTTCCTCAAGGCCTACGTCGAGGGCGCGGACGACCCGTCCACCGACCGCGACGACTCCGAGAAGCGCCTGCCGAACCTGACCGAGGGCGACCGGCTCACCGCGCGTGAACTCGCCACGCTGGGGCACGCCACCAAGCCGCCCGCGCGCTACACCGAGGCCTCGCTCATCAAGGAGCTGGAGGACCGGGAGATCGGCCGCCCGTCGACCTACGCGTCGATCATCGGGACGATCCTCGACCGGGGCTACGTCTTCAAGAAGGGCACCGCCCTGGTGCCGTCCTTCCTGGCGTTCGCCGTGGTCAACCTGCTGGAGCGGCACTTCGGCCACCTCGTCGACTACGACTTCACCGCCGAGATGGAGAAGGTCCTCGACGACATCGCCAACGACCGGGCGGAGCGGGTGCCCGAACTGCGCCGGTTCTACTACGGCGCCGAGGGGCCCGACGGCTCCGAGGGCGACGAGGGCCTGAAGGAACTGGTCAGCGACCTCGGCGAGATCGACGCCAAGGAGGTCAGCTCGTTCCCGATCCGGGGCACCGACATCGTGATCCGGGTGGGCCGCTACGGGCCCTACCTCGACCGCGACGGCACCCGGGTGAACATCCCGGAGGACATGGCGCCCGACGAGCTCACCGCCGAGGTGGCCGAGGAGCTCTTCTCCCGCCCGACCGGCGACCGCGAGCTGGGCAGGGACCCGGTGACCGGTCACATGATCGTGGCCAAGGACGGGCGCTACGGGCCGTACGTCACGGAGATCCTGCCCGAGGAGCCGCCGCCGGCCGATGGGGCGAAGAAGCGGAAGAAGGCCGACGCCCCCAAACCGCGGACCGGTTCGCTGCTGAAGTCGATGTCCCTGGAGACCGTCACGCTCGAGGACGCCCTGCGGCTGCTCTCGCTGCCCAGGGTCCTGGGGGAGATCGACGGGCAGGAGGTCACGGCGCAGAACGGCAAGTTCGGGCCCTATCTGAAGAAGGGCACGGACTCGCGGTCGCTGGCCTCCGAGGAGGAGATGTTCACGGTCACGCTGGATCAGGCCAAGGAGATCTTCGCTCAGCCCAAGACGCGCGGCCGCCGTGCCGCCGCGGCGCCGCCGCTGCGCGAGCTGGGTGAGGACCCGGTCTCCAAGAAGCCGATCGTGGTCAAGGAGGGCCGGTTCGGCCCGTACGTGACCGACGGCGAGACCAACGCCTCGCTGCGCAAGGACGACGACGTCGAGCAGATCACCACCGAGCGCGCGGCCGAGCTCCTGGCCGACCGCCGCGCCCGCGGCCCGGCGCCCAAGCGGCCCACCCGCGCCAAGGCGAAGGCCAAGACCTGAGCCGATCGGTCCGCGGATCTGAGGAAGCCCCTGGTCCGCGGGCCTGAGAATCCTCTCAGACCTGCGGGAACGCATCCGCCGCTCCGGGCGTTCTGGCCAGAGCGCGCCGAGCGCGGCGGATGGGTGCGAGAGGCAGTGGTGGCGGTCATGGGTTTCGTGGTGCTGGTCTTCGGGGTGGTGGCGCTGGTCCACTACTACCTCTGGCGCCGTCTGGTGAAGGCGACCACGCTCCCCGGCCGGACCCGCCGGGTGCTCACCTGGGTCCTGCTGGGCCTGGGCGCGCTCGTTCCGGTGACGCTCATCGGCTCCCGCAGCGAGTGGGGCCACTTCCTGGCCTGGCCGGGGTTCTTCTGGATCGCGGTGATGTTCTACCTCCTGGTGTTCCTGGTGCTCCTGGAGATCCCCCGGGCGCTGGCCCTGTTCGCCTCGGACCGCCGGAGCCGCCGGAGGTCCGAGGCGGCGCTCGCCCGGCGCCTGGCGGACCGGCGCCGCGCCCGCGCGGCCGAACCGGTCCTGACCGGTGAGTCCGCCGTGCGGCATGAGGCGGTGGAAGCCTTCCCCGGCGAGGAGGAGCCCTCCGCTGGTGGGGAGGAGCCCTCCGCGCGCGGAGGGGAGCCGGAGGCGATCGGCCGCAGGCTCTTCATCGCGCGCGCGGCCGCCGCCGTCGCCGGCGTGGGCGCGCTGGCCACGGTCGGGTACGGCGTGCGGACGGCGCTCGGCGACCCGGTGATCGAGACCGTCAGGGTGACGCTGCCCCGGCTGGACCCCCGCCTGTCCGGGCTGCGGTTCGCGGTGGTCAGCGACATCCACCTCGGCCCGCTCACCGGGCCGGGACACTCCGAGCGCATCGTCCGCATGATCAATTCACTTCAGGCCGACGTGGTCGCGGTCGTCGGCGACCTGGTCGACGGCACGGTGGCCGAGCTGGGCCGGCTCGCCCGCCCGCTGGCGAACCTGGAGTCCCGCTACGGCTCCTACTTCGTCACCGGCAACCACGAGTACTACACCGCGAACGGGCCGGGCGAATGGGTCGAGGAACTCGGCGGCCTGGGCATCCGCGCGCTGCGGAACGAGCGGGTCGAGATCACCCACGGGGGAGCGGTCCTCGACCTCGCCGGGGTGGACGACGTCACCGGCGCCACCGGCGGCGGAACGGGAGCCGCCGGAGAGGGGCCGGACTTCGAGCGGGCGCTCGGCGGGCGGGACCGCTCGCGGTCCGTCGTCCTCCTGGCCCACCAGCCGGTGCAGGCCGTACAGGCGGCGGAGCACGGCGTGGACCTCCAGCTGTCCGGGCACACGCACGGTGGCCAGATGGTCCCCTTCAACCTGGTCGTTCCGGTGCAGCAGCCGGTGGTCGCGGGACTCGGCGAGGTCGGCGGCACACAGGTCTACGTCACCCGCGGGGCGGGGTTCTGGGGCCCGCCCGTCAGGGTCGGCGCGCCCCCGGAGATCACCCTGCTCGAACTGCGGGCCTGAGCCCCGGAGTCACGCGGGCCGCCGATGTGTCGGGGCCGACGAGCGGGTCGTCCGTGCGGAGGTCCGCCCGGAGCCGCGCGGGCCGGTCTGCCAGGGCCGACGAGCGGGTCGTCCGTGCGGAGGCCGGCCCGGAGCCGCGGGCCGGTATATCAGTCCGGCTCATGTTTCCCCTGCCCGGCGGGCACCCGGATACCCTGGCGTCATGACCTCCCCCGGCCGGAGCACCGCGCGCCGCAAGCCCCCCCACGTGCTGGCCAACGCCCCGTTCCGCAAGCTGTGGACCGCCATGTCGGTGTGCAGCCTCGGTGACTGGCTGAACCTGCTGGCGCTCACCGCGCTGGCGGGCAACCTCACCGCCGCGGAGGGCTACCAGACGCAGAGCCTGGCCATCGGCGGCGTATTCGTCGTGAAGATGCTCCCGGCCATCGTGCTGGGGCCGATCGCGGGCGCGTTCGCCGACCGGTTCGACCGGCGGCTGACGATGTTCGCCGCGGACCTGATGCGGTTCGCGCTGGTCCTGTCGATCCCGCTGACGGACGCCGGCTACCAGTGGCTGATCATCGCCACCTTCCTGGTCGAGTGCGTCAACCTCTTCTGGGTCCCGGCCAAGGACGCCACGGTGCCCAACCTGGTGCCCAAGGAGCGGCTGGAGGAGGCCAACCAGCTCAACCTGCTGGTCACGTACGGCACCGCCCCGGTCGCCGCGCTGCTCTTCGCCGTGCTGTCGGTCGCGGGCGACGCGCTGGGCGCCCTCGTGCCGTACCTCGCCGTCCGCGACACCTACCTGGCGCTGCTGGTCAACGCCCTGGCGTACCTCGTCTCGGCGTTCCTCGTCTTCACGCTCCGGGACATCCCCGCCAGGAACGTCACCGCGGTCACCACGCCGTCGGTGCTCCGGCAGATCGTCGAGGGCTGGCGGTTCGCCGGCGGCGACCGGCTGGTCCGCGGGCTGGTCATCGGCATGATCGGCGCGTTCGCCGCCGGCGGCGCGGTGGTCGGCGTGGCCAAGGTCTACGTGGAGGCGCTGGGCGGCGGCGACGCGGCCTACGGCGTGGTGTTCGGGGCGGTCTTCGCCGGTATGGCGTCGGGCATGTTCTTCGGGCCCCGGCTGCTGCGCGGGCTCTCGCGGCGCCGGTTGTTCGGGCTCTCGATCGTCGTGGCCGGGGTGGTCCTGGCCGCGATCGCGCTCATCCACAACCTGGTCATCGTGGTCCTGCTGGCCGTACTGCTCGGCGCGTGCGCCGGGATCGCCTGGATCATCGGCTATACGATGATCGGGCTGGAGGTGGAGGACCACCTGCGGGGCCGTACGTTCTCCTTCCTGCAGTCGCTCGCCCGGGTCACGCTGCTCCTGGTCGTCACGGTCGCGCCGGCGCTGGCCGGTCTGTACGGCGGGCACGGGATCTCGGTCGGCGGTGAGCAGGTCTACCGGTTCGCCGGTTTCAACCTGGTGCTGCTGCTGGGCGCGCTGCTCGCGGCCGGGGTGGGCCTGCTCGCCCTGCGGCAGATGGACGATCGCCGGGGTGTCCCGATCGTCGCGGACCTGGTCGCGGCGGTGCGCGGGAGGAGGCTCGCGCCGGAGGGCGCGGAGGAGGTACGGGGGATGTTCATCGCGTTCGAGGGCGGCGAGGGCTCGGGGAAGACCACGCAGTCGCGGCTGCTGGCGATCTGGCTGCGCGATCAGGGCTTCGACGTGGTGCAGACGCGGGAGCCGGGGTCGACCAAGGTCGGCATGCGGCTGCGGGCGATCCTGCTCGACGCCGTGCACCAGGGGCTGTCGGCCCGCTCGGAGGCGTTGCTGTACGCGGCCGACCGGGCGGAGCACGTGGAGAAGGTCATCCGGCCGGCGCTGCGCCGGGGCGCGATGGTGGTCTCCGACCGCTACGTGGACTCCTCGCTGGCCTACCAGGGGGCGGGCCGGGCGCTGGAGCCGGAGGACGTGGCGCGGGTCAACGAGTGGGCCACCGGTGGCCTCGTGCCCGACCTGACCGTGCTCATCGACACCCCGCCCGCGGTCGGCCTGACCCGGCTGGGCGGGGCCGCCGACCGGATCGAGTCCGAGCCGCTGGAGTTCCACGAGCGGGTCCGCCGGGAGTTCCGCGCCCTGGCCGCCGCCGATCCGGGCCGCTACCTGGTCGTCGACGGGACGCTGGCGCAGGACGAGATCTCCCGGCTCATCCAGGACCGGGTGCGCGAGGTGCTGCCCGACCCGGTGCCGCAGGAGGCCGAGGACATCACCGGGACCATGCCGGCCATCCGCGACTAGCGGCCGCCCGGCCGGGAACGCGCCGGGCCGGGGAAGGCCCTCACCCGCCGGATCGGTTGGGAATGCTGGGCGGCGGCCCGGACGAGGGGGCGGGGAGGGAGACCGTCCGGGTGCACCAGCCCTTCGGGCTGCCCGCCGGGGAGAGGCAGAAGGCGACCCTCTGGTCGTAGCCCGCGCTCACGGCGTGGGAGGTGTGCGTCCCCCCGCCGTGGACCGTCAGCGTCGTGCCGTACCGGCGGGTCGTGAAGTTGTACATGTAGATCATGTCGCTGTCCGCGGCCCGGCTCACGCGCCCGCGGAACAGCAGGCCGTCGCTCCCGCACTGCTGGAGTTCCAGCTTCCGGCCGTCGAGGTCCGCGGCGGGCTTCAGCGTCTTCCATTTCCCGCATGCCGCGGCGGAGGCCGCCGCGGTCACCGCGGTCGTGGTGGCCATGGTCGCTGTGGTGGTCATGGCCGCAGTGGTCGTCGTGGTCGTCGTGGTGGCGGCCGCCGCCGGAGCCGGGAGTGCGCAGAGCGGTACGAGGGCCGCGGCGGCGGTGGTGAGAGCGGGCAGGATCCTTCTCATCTGGTCTCCCTCTCGTCCCTGTTCGACGGCCACGACGATAGGGAGAGGGGTGTTAAGGATGCGTTCAGGACGCGTCAGGGCCGCTCATCCGGGGCTGAGCACGGGGTTGGAGATCTCGACGTCGGCGAGCCAGGCACGCACGACGAACTCGGTGCCGGCGCAGTCGGCGAGCAGCGGTGAAGGACCCGTCGCGGCGTACTCCCCGGTGGCCGCGGCTCCGTGGTCCATCACGTAGCGGACCTTTCCGTGGTCGAAGACGATCCGCCAGTGGTGGGTGCCGTAGTCCACTCCGCCGGGCGGGGGCGTCGGCTGGGGGGAGGGGAAGCTGTTGGCGTCGGGGAG
This sequence comes from Planomonospora algeriensis, assembly GCF_977012225.1. NCBI lineage: Bacteria > Bacillati > Actinomycetota > Actinomycetes > Streptosporangiales > Streptosporangiaceae > Planomonospora > Planomonospora algeriensis. The sequence continues at coordinate 19,072 of NZ_CDRNDK010000028.1, forward strand.
GTGGACGATGCCGAAGGAGGTCGTCTCCCCCCGCTCCTCCTGGAAGAACGAGTACTGCAGCGACGGCCCGCGGAGCCGGTGGCCGTCGAACCGGGAGCACACGCCGATGCCGTACCCCCAGCCCATGCCGGAGGCGGGCGGATGGGTCGGTGAGTTGATCTTCGCGTCGAAGTCGATCTGGTAGCTGCACCAGTCCGGGAGGGCGGCCCTCAGCCCGGTCCAGGTGTACTGCCCCCTGGAGACGACGGTCCAGTGCCCGGCCCCGCCGGTGACCGTGCCCATCCGGGTCGTGTCGAACTTCTCCAGGGGCAGCGGGCGGGAGGCGGTCTCCTCGGTCTCCACGCAGGTCGGGGAGGCACCGGTACGGGCGGACCACGGGGCGCGGCCGTCGAGGGCGAGGAGCGCGGCGATGGGGGCCGCGGTGACGAGGACGAGCGCGGACACCGCGGCCGCGGGCCGTACGCGTCCCCTCCGCCGGGGAGGACTGCGGTCCGCCTCGGCCTCTCCTCCGGCGTCCGGGAGGGACGGCGGCCACAGGACGGCGGTGGGGGCCGGAGGGGGCGCGGGGACGGGAGCGCCGTCCAGCATGCCGAGGACGGCGTCGACGTCCGGCCGGGACTCGGGATCCTTCTCCAGCACGCGGGCCACCACGGCGGCCATCCGGTCGTCCATCCCGGTGAGGTCGGCCTCCTCGAAGACGAGGCGGTACATCACCGTGCCCGGATCCTCCTCCCCGAAGGGGCAGCGGCCGGTGGCGGCGAAGGCGACCACGGCTCCCCAGGAGAACAGATCGGAGGCCGCGGTGAGCGGGTGGCGCTGCAGCTGCTCCGGCGACATGTAGCCGACGGTGCCCATGACGGTCCGGGTGGAAGGTCCCAGCGTGTCGGTCAGCTGGGCGATGCCGAAATCGATGATCTTCGGCCCGTCCGGGGAGAGCAGCACGTTGGCGGGCTTGAGATCGCGGTGCAGGACGTGGGACCCGTGTACGGCCCGCAGCCCCCGCGCCGTCTCCCGGGCGAGCTCCTCCAGCTCCCGGCCGCGCAGCGGGCCGTCCCGCCGGACCTTCTGTTCGAGGGTCGGGCCTTCGACGTACTCGGTGACGAAGAAGGCATGGTCGCCGTCCACGCGCGCGTCGAGGACCGCCGGAGTGCAGAAGGCGGCGGACGCGGCCACCCGTTTCAGGGCCTTGACCTCCCGGCGGAAGCGCCGCCGGTAGTCCGGTTCGCCGACGTGCTCACCCCGGATGACCTTCACCGCCACGGGGACGCCGCCGGGTCCCTCCGCCAGGTAGACGACGCCCATCCCGCCGCGGCCGAGCAGCCGCCGGACCGGGTAACCGCCGATGCGCTCCGGGAGGGCGGGCGGGGAGGTCCGGTCGTCGGGCACGTGCGGTCCCGTCTGGCGGCGGGGACGGGGGCATGCCTCCGCCGGGGGCGTCCCGGCCCGGGAGGTCTCCATCGAGGGTAGGCGCGGGGGCCCACCACCGGACGGGTGAGACCGGATCGCAACAGATCCCTCCGTCCCGGGCCGGCTCTCGGGCCGGCTCCCGGGCCGGCTCCCGGGGCGGCCCGCCTGCCGGGAACCGGCCCGCGCCCCCGGAGCCGGCCGGAACGGGCGGGAGTCAGTCGTGGCACCACCTGCTGCCGTCGGAGTAGAGCCCGACGACCTGGACGGTGCGCTTGACGTACCGGACGCGGAGGCACTGTCCCTTGTCCGCGGTCTGCCGGATCTTCCACGACGCCAGCCTGAGGCCGGTGGTGATCGCGTAGCAGGCCGCCATGAGGTTCCTGGTGCGCTCGCAGGAGGGGAGGAACTCGGTGGCGATCTCGGAGGCGTCGGCCAGCCTCCGGGTGAGGTCGCGGCTGAGGTAGACGCTGCAGGTCCAGGGACCGCAGTTGTGCTCGATCGGGCCGGCGGTGGTGCTTCCGGCGGTCGCGGTGGTCGTGACGCCCGTCGCGGTCACGGTGGCTCCCGTGGTCATGGTGGACCCGGCGGTTGCGGAAGCACTGGCGGTCGTGGCGGCTGCCGGGGTCGCGCCGGAGCCGAGGATCCCCATGGCCGTCGCCGCGAGCACGATCGCGCCGGCCGTCCTGCTGGTCGTCTTCATCGTGAACCTGCCCTTCCCGCGAGGCCCGTCCCCGCGATCTGGGACCAGCGTGCGACCGCGGCCGTTAGGGCGGCGTTCGGGCCGTGTCAGGTCCCGGCGAGGCCGAACCCGCACTCGGCGGCGAGCCGGCGGGCGGCCTCGCGGGCCTCCTCCGCCTCCCCGCCCGGTACGGTCCCGGCCAGCGCGAGGAGCGCCCGCATCTGACTGTGCCGATCACCGAGCTCGGTGAAGAGGGAGTGCGCGAGGCGGGCCTCGCCGGGCAGCCCCGTGATCGTCGCGACCGCCGTCAGCGCGCAGGCCTGGCCGTACCGGTCGCCCAGGTCCCGCATCCTGGCGGCCGCCTCCCCCGCGTGCGAGGCGGCCTCCGGATCACCCGCCGCGTGCCCGGCCAGGGCCGTGCTGAGCAGGGCGCAGGCCTTCCGTCTCGGGTCGCGCAGCCGCCTGCCGGCCAGGTCGGCCTCCTCCAGGGCATGGCGTGCGGCCCGGTCGGGTTCGCCGCGGTCCAGCTGCACGAGCACCAGTTCGTGCAGGCAGGAGGCCTGCCCGTGCCGGTCCCCGGAGGCGCGCAGGAGATGCAGGGCACGGGACAGGTCCTCCAGGGCGCCCGGCAGGTCACCGGCCCGGTGGCGTACGACGCCGAGATCGCGCAGGCAGAGGGCCTCCCCGCGGGTCTCGGAACGGCTCCGGAAGTCCACGAGCCCCTGGGAGAGGTGGCGGCCGGCCTCGGGCAGCCGCCCCTGCTCCAGGCGGACCCGGCCGAGGCGGTGCAGCACGCGGGCCCGGTCGCGGGTGTCGCCGTGCCGTACCAGGTGGCCGAGGCTCGACTGGAAGGCGCCGGCGGCGTCCTCGAGGCGGTGCTCGGCGCGGCGGAGGTCGCCGAGGTCGCGCAGGACCAGCCCCTCGCCCCTCCCGTCGCCGTCCGCGCGGGCGGACGCGAGCGCGGTCCGGCTGACGATCCGCCACCCGTCCAGGTGGTGGCGGTCCTCCAGGAACGCCGTCAGCGCGTGGGCCAGCCGCCAGGCGGGACCGTGCAGCCCCGCGCCGGCGAGGTCCTCGACCAGGTGGATGAGGAAGGCGTGCTCGGCGGCCAGCCATTCGATCGAGTGCCTGATCTCCGTGGTCCCCGCGGGCAGCGCGGGCGGGAGGTCCCGGTCCTCGAAACCCTCGGAGGTCAGCGGCAGCACCGCCATCCGGACCAGGCCGAGCACTCCGGGGGCGAGCCCGGCCAGGACCCGGCGGGGCGCGTCGGCGCCCTCCTCCGCGATGAGCCGTTCCCGGGCGAAGAGGCGGGTGAGCTCGTGCAGCCGGAACCGGTGCTGCCCCGCCTCGTCCGCGGACAGCCGCTGCAGCAGGCCCGCCTCGGCCACGGCCTCCGCGCCGCCGTCGAGACCGGGCGCGCCCGTCAGCGGAGCGGTCACCCAGTCGGCGACGCTCGGCGCGGAGAGGGCGGCCAGCCGCCGCAGCAGCGTGCGCCGCCCGTCGTCGAGCCCGTCATAGCCGAGGGCGAGCACGGTCCGCACGGCGGTGTCCCCGGCCCGCATCCGGTCGAGGCGGGCGCGGCCGTCCCGGAGCAGCCGGGCGACGGGCCCGGCGGAGGGGTCCCGGTTCACGGAGATCCGCGCGCCCGTCACCCGCAGGGCCAGAGGCAGCCCGCCGCAGGACTCCAGCACGTGCCGGGCGGCGTCCTCGTCGGCTCCGAGCCGGGCCGGCCCGATCAGTCCGCCGAGCAGTTCCCGGGCCTCGTCCGCGTCCAGCACGTCGAGTTCGCGGCGGTGCGCGCCGGTGAGGCCGGCCAGGGACGATCGGCTGGTGATGAGCGTGACCGATCCCGGGCCGGTGGGCAGCAGTTCCCGCACCTGGGACTCGTCGGCCGCGTTGTCCAGCAGGACGAGCAGCCGCCGGCCGGAGGTGAGCGTGCGGTAGGCGGCCCTGCGGGCCTCGGGCGTCGTGGGGACCGCGCTGTCGGCGTAGCCGAGGGAGCGGAGGAACCCGGCGAGCACGGTCTCGGGGGCGGGCCTCCCGCGCAGGTCGGCGAAGAGCCGGCCGTCGGGGAAGAGCGACCGGTGCCGCCAGGCCGCGTGTACGGCGAGAGCCGACTTGCCGACGCCGACCTGGCCGTGGATCACCAGGTGGAGCGGGGTGGCGCGCCGGGACGGCAGGACGTCGTCCACCCAGTCCAGCTCGGCCCTGCGTCCGGTGAAGCCCGGGTCGTCGGGCGGGAGCTCGTCGGGAGGGGTGAACGGCGGGCGGTCCGGGGCGTTCAGCGACGGGTCGGCCGCGAGGATGCGGTCGTGCACCCGGCGCGACTCGGCCGAGGGGAGCACGCCCAGCTCGGCGTCGAGAGTGCGGTGCAGGGTCTGGAACAGGGCGAGGGCCTCACCCTGGTTGCCGGACCGGTACAGGGCGGTCATCAGGAGCTCGTAGCCGTACTCCCGCAGCGGGTGCCGGGCGACGAGACGCCTGAGGTCCCCGATGACCTGCCGGTGCTCGCCCAGCCGGAGCCGGGCCTCGCACAGGTCCTCCCGGGCGATCACGGCCTTCTCCTCCAGGGGCTCGGCCTCGGTGAGCCGGAGGTGCTCGGAGGGGACGTCCGCCAGGGCCCGGCCGCGCCAGAGCGCCAGGGCCGACTCCAGCGTCCGCGCTGTCGCGGCGGCGTCCGAGGGGCTCGTCCGGTGCGCGTCCTTCACCAGTTCGTGGAACCACCACACGTCGACCTGCCGGGGCTCGACGGCCAGCACGTAGTTTCCGGGGTCGTTCTCGATGAGTCCGTCGGGAAGCAGCTCCCTCAGGGCTTTTATGTATACCCGGATTACTCCGGGCTTTATGTCGCGTTTATCGGAAAGCACTTCCATGAGCCGTTCCACCGCCACCGGGCGGCCCGCTTCCAGGGCCAACACGGCGAGGACGGCCCGCTGCCTGGGGGCGGTGACCTTGATGATCCTCTCGCCGTCGCGTATTTGAAGCGGGCCAAGAAGGTTGAATCGCATATTCCTCCATTTATGAGTTCACGGCCTGTCTCTAGACGCGTGAAGGCGTCCTGCGGAGGACCTTTCCGGCGTACTGTTCGCCGGGCGGTAGGTTTGACCGCGTGGGAGTCTTCGATGACCTTGTGGGCCAGGACCGGGCGGCCGGGACGCTCCGCCGGGCCGCCGCGGCCGGCGCCGAGCTCCTGGCGGGGGGCCGCGGGTCCGGGATGACCCACGCGTGGCTGTTCACCGGACCGCCCGGGTCCGGCCGGGAAGAGGCCGCGCGGGCCTTCGCGGCCGCGCTGTTCTGCCCCGACCAGGGCTGCGGTCACTGCGACGTGTGCCACCAGGTGGTGATCGGCTCCCATCCCGACCTGGAGGTCGTCCGCCCGCAGGGGCTCTCCTACGGCGTCAAGGACACCCGGCGGCTGATCCTCCGCGCGGCCGGGGCCCCCACGCTGGGCGGCTGGCGCGTCGTGCTGTTCGAGGACGCCGACCGGGCCACCGAGGGCGCCTCCAACGCCCTGCTCAAGGCCATCGAGGAGCCGCCGCCGAAGACGGTCTGGCTGCTCTGCGCGCCCTCCCCGGACGACATGATGATCACCATCCGGTCCCGGTGCCGGGTGGTCACGCTCGTCACCCCGCCCACCGCCGCCGTCGCCCACGTGCTGGCCACCCGGGAGAACGTGCCGCCGGAGACGGCGGCCTTCGCCGCGAGGGCCGCGCAGGGGCACCTCGACCGGGCCCGCAGGCTGGCCCTGGACGCCGAGGCCCGCAGGCGGCGCGAGGACGTGCTGTCCATCCCCGCGTCGCTGACCGGGGTGGGCGAGTGCGTGGCGGCGGCCGAGCGGCTGGTGAAGACCGCCGACGAGGAGGCCGCCGCGGTCACCTCGGTCCTGAACGAGGCGGAGACCGCCGAACTGCGCAAGGTGTACGGCGAGGGCTCCACCGGCAAGGGACTCAACAAGGGGCTCGTCCGGGGCGGGGCCGGGGCGCTGAAGGACCTGGAGGACCGGCAGAAGTCACGGGCCACCCGGACCAAGCGCGACGTCATCGACGCGGCCCTGCTCGACCTGGTGGCGCTCTACCGGGACGTGCTGGCGGTGCAGTTCGGCGCGCCCGTGGAACTGGCGAACGATGACCGCCGGGCCGAGCTCGACGCGCTGGCCCGCGCCTCCTCCCCGGAGGACACCCTGCGCAGGATCGACGCGATCATGCTGTGCCGGCGGCGGCTGGCCGCCAACGTCAACCCGCAGATGGCCGTCGAGGCGATGACGCTCTCCCTGCGGAGCCCGCGCCTCTGAGCGTCTCCGGGCCTGCTCGCTTCGGGTCCGCTCGCTCCGGGCCTGCTCGCTCCGGGCCTGCTCGCTCCGGGCCTGCTCGCTTCGGGTCCGCGAGCAGGGCCTTCGCCCGCTGAACGGCCATCAGGAAAGGGACCGTCCGTTACCGGACGGTCCCTTTTTGTGTTTTTCCGGTGAATGGAACCGATTCGGGGCAACTCCCCTCAAAGGTCAGGAAGAGATCGTTAGAATCACAGCAAAACTAAATGGATTCGTTATAAATCAATCCAAAGCGTGTCCTGCTCTATGGGGATGAGCGGAGAGGACCAGGGGGCTGTTGGTCGGCATGGGAGCACGTCGCGAGGCGGTTCCGTCCGGAGCGGGACGGGCGGTCACGAGCCGGGTGGACGACGACGACAGGTTGCGGATCGAGTGGCCGGAGCCGGACGACGGGGAGATCGTCCTGCGGCACGTGGAGACCGGGGAGGAACGTTCCGGCACCGACCTGACCGGGCTCGCCGCGGGGACGTGGACGGTGTCGAAGCACGGCGTGCCCGTCGCCACCGACGACCCGGGGTTCTCGCTCGACGGGATGGTCGCCTACGCGGCGAGGCCGCGCGACCGGGAGATCCGGGCGTTCCGGACCCCGGTGGGGACCCTCGCCCTGATGGTGCGCGAGGTCCGGCCGTACGTCGAAGTGACCCGGGTCGATCCGGGGGACGGGACGATCGAGGTCGAGGGGGTGCTCGCCTACGGCGAGCCGCCCTCCGGCCCGGCCCGGCTGGTGGCCGCGGCCAGGAAGGGACCGGAGGCGGACGGCGGCGCCGCGCTCTCGGGACGGCGTTTCACCGGGATCCTCCGGATCGGGCCGCTGGCCGCCGGACAGACGAAGCGGCGGGTCTTCTGGGACCTGTTCGCGCAGGTCGGAGAGGTACGGCTGCCGCTGGCCGCCCGGCTCGACGACGTTCCCGGGAAGAAGGAGAAGGTGCGCTTCCCCGCGCAGCGTGTGGACCGGGTGCGGGTCCGGCCGTACTTCACCGACGCCGACGCGCTGGCCGTCGCCTGCACGGTCGAGGAGGGGGAGGGCGAGTGAAGGTCTCCTTCCTGATCCTCAACGCCTACGGCATGGGCGGCACGATCCGCGCCACCTTCGACCTGGCCACCGAGCTGTCCGCCCGGCACGACGTCGAGGTGATCAGCGTCTTCCGGCACGCCGACGAGCCGTTCCTCCCGCTCGGCCCCGGGGTCCGGCTCCGCGCGCTGGTGGACCTGCGGGAGGGGGCCAGGGTCCGCTGGCCGTACACCCGGAGGGCGGAGCGGCTGAGCGGGGAGCCCAGCGCGCTGATCCATCCGGAGGAACGCGCCTACGCCTCCTTCAGCGCCTGGAGCGACGAGATGCTCCGGCGGGAACTGCGGCGGCTCCGCACCGACGTGCTGGTGACCACGCGGGCCGGGCTCAACGTCATGGCCGCCCGCTTCGCGCGCCGCAGGGTCGTCACGATCGCCCAGGAGCACCTGCACTTCAAGGCCCACAAGCCCGGGATCTTCGAGGAGATCCGGCGGTGGTACCCGGAGCTGGACGCGGTGGTCACGCTCACCGAGGCCGACGAGCGGGACTACCGGGCCATGCTCGGCGGCTCGCGGACCGAGGTGTTCACCATCGGCAACGGGCTGGCCGGCGGGCCGCGCCCGCGCTCCCGGCAGGAGAACCGGATCGTGCTGGCCGCCGGGCGGCTGGTGCCGGTCAAGGGTTACGACCGGCTGCTGAAGGCGTTCGCCAGGGTCGTCGAGGTGCGGCCGGACTGGCGGCTGCGGATCTACGGCGAGGGCCGGGTCTCCGACAAGCTGGTCAGGCTCGCCGTGAAGCTGCGCCTGCACAACAACGTCACCTTCATGGGGCCGACCGGCGACATCGAGGGCGAGCTGGCCAAGGCCTCGATCCACGCGGTCAGCTCCCGCTTCGAGGGCTTCGGCATGACCATCATCGAGGCGTTCGCGTGCGGGGTGCCGGTGGTCAGCTTCGACTGCCCCCGGGGGCCGAGGGAGATCATCACCCCCGGCCGCGACGGGCTGCTCGTCCCGCCTGACGACGTCGACGCCCTCGCCGAAGGGCTGCTGGCGATGATCGAGGACGAGGAGGGCCGCCGCCGGATGGCCGCCAACGCCCTGGAGACGGCCCGCGGCTACGACATCACCATGATCGCGGACCGCTGGGAGGAGGCCTTCGCGGAACTGGCGGGCTGAGCCGGTGGACCGGGACGGCGGTGCCGGGGACGCGTGGCGGCTTCCGGCCGACGGGGGAGGCCGTCTCCGGGCGCCGCGTCATCGGTGGTGGCACCGCTGGGCTCTTCCCGCTGAGCGGAAGACGGTTCGTTGTGGACCGTCCCGGATTGCGTGTTATCCCACCGGGACGGCGGCGGCGCGTAGGGTGGGCGGTAGCCGTACTCCGAGCGTGGATCCGGGAGTCGCATGAGCATGATCATGGCCGTGAGCTTCACCCGTTACGGCCGGCTGTACTACCTCGATCCCGGCGGGCACAGCCCCAAGGTCGGCGACAAGGTGCTCGTGCCCACCGAGGCCGGGCCGGAGGTGGCCGAGTGCGTGTGGGCGCCGCAGTGGACGAGCGAGGACATCGGCGGCCTGCCGGTCTGCGAGGGCATCGCGACCGAGGAGCACCTCGCCCGCGACGAGGCCAACAAGCGCCGCCGCGCCGAGGCCCGGAGCGTCTCCAAGCGCCTGATCAAGCGGCACGAGCTGCCCATGAAGGTCGTCGGTGTCGACTACCTCGACTCGACCGGCGTCTACACGGTCTACTTCTCCGCCCCGCACCGCGTCGACTTCCGCGCGCTCGTCCGCGACCTGGCCCGCAACCTCCGTGCCCGGGTGGAACTGCGCCAGATCGGGCCCCGCGACGAGGCCCGGCTCCAGGGCGGCATCGGCCCCTGCGGCCGCGACCTGTGCTGCGCGACCTTCCTCAAGGACTTCGAGCCGGTCTCCGTCCGGATGGCCAAGGACCAGGACCTGCCGGTCAACCCGCTGCGCATCGCGGGGGCCTGCGGGCGGCTGATGTGCTGCCTGAAGTACGAGCACCCGCTCTACGTCGACGCGCACAGGACGATGCCCCGGCTCGGCCTGAAGGTCGACACGCCGGAGGGCTCGGGGACCGTGGTGGGGCGCAACGTCCCCTCGGACTCGGTCGTGGTCCGCCTGGACGACGGCGGGCGCCGCTGCGCCTGCCCCTCCGCCTCGGTCTGCTCGCCGCGCAAGCAGCACGACGCGATGTACGGCGGAGCGGTCGCGGTCGCGGAGGCCGATCCGGAGGGCTGACCGATCCGGAGGGCCGACCGGTGGAGGGAGAGTTGATGGATCCGGAGGGCCGACCGGTGGAGGGCTGACCGGAAGGCGGCTCGCCGTACGGGCGGGAAATCCGGTTGCCCGCGGGAACGGCGGCTCGTCATGCTTCGGCCCATGAGATTCGCGGTCATCGGAGACATCCACGCCGACTTCACCCTGGCCGACGCGATGATCCGGCGGCACGCGGGTCCCGTGGACGCCGTCTTCAGCGTCGGGGACGCCGAGCCGAACCGCGACGAGGCCGAGAGCCTGAGCGTGGCCGGTCCGGCCAAGTACCGCAAGGTCGGGGACTTCCCCCGGTTCGCCGCGGGCCTGCAGGAGATGAGCGCCCCGATGTACTTCATCGGCGGCAACCACGAGCCCTGGCCGGCGCTCGACGAGCACGGCCCCGGCGAGTGGGCACCCGGCTTCCACTTCCTGGGGCGCTCCGGCGTGACGGAGATCGGCGGGCTCCGGGTCGCGTTCCTGTCCGGGATCTACTCGCGGTACTTCAGCGAGCCCGCGGAACCACCCGCGATCACGCCGGAGCGGCTGAAGGAGTACGGCTACTTCACCCGGCCGCACGTCGACCACCTGCTCCGCCAGGCGCGCGGCCGGCGGATCGACCTGCTGATCACCCACGACTGGCCGGCCGGCCTGGCCTACCGCCACCACGGCAAGGAGGCCGTGGGCTGCGACCGCATCCGGATGCTGACCGACACGCTCAACCCGCAGGTGCACGTCTGCGGCCACATGCACGTGCCGTACCGGGAGCGGATCGGCACGACGGACGTGGTCTGCCTGTCCCAGGTACGGCACGGCACCGCCCCGGCGGACACGGTGGCCGTGCTCGAGCTCGGAGCGGACGGCGTCCTGAAGGAGTTCGTCCCGGCCGGACCGGCCTCCGCCTGAGGCTCCGGTCCGTACCCGCCGAGGAGATCGGGGCGGGCTCCTACTCGGGGGCGTCCAGCTCGACGACTCCGATGACGTCGGAGACCGCGATGGTGCCGCCTCCGGGAGCGCCGAGGTGCGACCTCGAATCGAGGGAGACCCTGCGGTTGTCGCCCTGGATCCACAGCCGTCCGGCGGGGACCGTCACCGGGCCGAAAGGGTGCTGGTAGACATCCGGGGGCAGGTAGCGCTCTTCGAGGGGGTTGCCGTTCAGCAGCTGCCGCCCGTCCGCGTCACAGCACTGGACGAAGCTTCCCGGGACGCCGATGACGCGCTGGAGGATCGAGCCTTCGATCCCCCACTGGGCCGCGTCGAAGAGGACGATGTCCCCGACCTTCGGCGCGTAGCCGCCGCGGACCGTCCTGACGGTCACCAGGCTGTTCTTCTTGATCGTGGGCTCCATCGACTCACCGACCGCGCGGATGACCTCCATACCGGAGGCCTTGGAGATCAGGCGGTCGGTCATGAAGCCGCAACCTGACAGCGCTGCGATCAGGGGAACGACGAGCAGGAGGGGGAGCCGGAGGCGGATCATCGTGTCATTATCGGAGCAACCGTTCCCATGAGGACAGGGCGCCCCTCGCCGGGGGCGGTCGTGCCTGGATCAGGTGATCCGGGGGCGCGGGGACCCTCCGGAACCGTGTAGACTTCCGTAAGCCATGCGGCACACGCATGGCACGCCGCCTTAGCTCAGTCGGCCAGAGCACTTCACTCGTAATGAAGGGGTCTGGGGTTCGATTCCCCAAGGCGGCTCAGCAGGTCAGAGGCCCTCTCGGATCACCCGGGAGGGCCTTTGTCGTGTCTGTACAGCAGCGAAATACAGCAACAGGCCCAGCGGATGGCTGAGGGTGGCGGAGTTTCGGAGGATTCTGCTTGGGTTGGGCGGATCGCACCTCGTCATCTCCCAGTTGGAGGATCCCCATGGTCGGAACACCCGAAGCCGATCGCATGCCGCTCACGGCGAAGAGCGCACAGTCCATCATGATGATCCAAGGGATCTTGGCTCTGTTGGGAGGCAGGGCGATTTCAAAGTCGGACCGCCGATAGCCCGGCGTGACGCTATGTGATCAA
>NZ_CDRNDK010000029.1:0-30343 GCF_977012225.1 Planomonospora algeriensis
ACCGCCAGCAACCGCGCCCGCCCTGCCGCCCGCCCGCCTGCGGCCGCGGCGCCTCGGGCGCCTCCGGCGCGCCTCCCGGGCCCGCCAGGATCTCCTGGAGAGTAGTCATCACCCGGCCAGGTCTACGGCGTCCGCCCCCGCCCCGGTACGGCACGCCGCACCGTCCCACGCGATCGCTGACCCGATCCGGAGGAAGAATTTACCCTCGGCCGGTTAACATGAGAACTACTCATGTATGGTCGGGCGGAGTTATCCTGCCCCCATGGACGACCGCCAGCGCTACGACCGGGCCACCGCGCACCTCGAACCCCCGTTCGCCGTGCTCGACCTCGCCGCCCTGCGCGCCAACGCCGCCGACATGACCCGGCGCGCCCGCGGCAAACCCGTCCGCGTCGCCAGCAAGTCCATCCGCTCCCGCCCCGTCCTCCAGCGCATCCTCGCCATGGACGGCTACACCGGCGTCATGGCCTACACCCTCCCCGAAGCCCTCTGGCTCGCCTCCACCGGCCTGCGCGACATCCTCGTCGCCTACCCCACCGCCGACCGCGCCGCACTCTCCCGCCTCGCCACCGACCCCCGCGCCGCCCGCGAGATCACCCTCATGGTCGACCGCACCGACCACCTCGACCTCATCGAGACCACCACCGCCGGACTCCGCGACCGCCACGAGATCCGCCTCTGCCTCGACGTCGACGCCGGCTACACCGCCCTCGGCGGCCGCCTGCGCGCCGGAGCCCTCCGCTCCCCCGTCCGCGACACCGACCAGGCCGCCGACCTCGCCGCAGACATCGCCAAACGCCCCGGCCTCCGCCTCACCGGCCTCATGGCCTACGAGGCCCAGATCGCCGGAGTCGGCGACGACCCGCCCGGCCACCCCCTCACCACCCGCGCCATCCGCTGGATGCAGGCCCGCTCCCGCCGCGAACTCATCCTCCGCAGAGGCCGCGTCGTCCAGGCCGTCCGCCAGATCGCCGACCTCGAATTCGTCAACGGCGGCGGCACCGGCAGCCTCGCCACCACCACCCGGGAGAAAGCCGTCACCGAGCTCACTGCGGGCTCCGGCTTCTACCACCCGCGCCTCTTCGACTTCTACCGCGGCTTCACCGGCCGGCCCGCCGCCCTCTTCGCCCTGCCCGTCGTCCGCCGCCCCGCCCCCGGCGTCGTCACCGTCCTCGGCGGCGGCTACACCGCCTCCGGCGCACCCGGACCCGACCGGCTCCCCCAGCCCTACCTGCCCTGCGGCCTGCGCTACGACCCCCGCGAAGGCGCCGGCGAAGTCCAGACCCCCCTCATCGGCCAGCCCGCCGAAGACCTCCGCCTCGGCGACCGCGTCTGGTTCCGCCACGCCAAAGCCGGCGAACTCTGCGAACGCTTCGCCACCCTCCACCTCATCGACGGCGACGAGGTCGTCGACGAGGTCCCCACCTACCGGGGCGAGGGCCGCACCTTCCTGTGACCCTGCCACCCGCCGGAGCGCGGGACCGCACCCGCGGCCCCGCCCCGCGCACCGCCTCCGGCGGCGCGTCACCTCCGGCGGCGCTCACTTCCGGCGGCGACGCCTCACCAGCAGGATCGCCGCCCCGACCACCAGGACCGCCCCCACGCCGACCAGCACCGGCGCCAGGCTCGGCGGCTCCTCCGCCCACAGATCGTCCCCGGGCTCACCCGCCGGCTTGACCGGGCGCGGCGAGACCCCCACCGCGTCACCGATCCTGTCCCCGACGGACGCGACGAACTGCTTCGCGTTCGCCTCCACCTTGGCCACCGTCCGCCGCGCGACGTTCTTCGGGCGCACCCGGTCCGCGATGGCGTCGACCGTCTCGGCCAACTCCGCCCGCGTGCGCTCGATCCGCCGCTCCAGCTCAGCCGGATCGGTCTCCGCCATGACTCTCCCCTCGTCGCCCTCGACAACGATCAGTCTCTCAGGCCCGACGCTCCGATGACACTTCGGGCAGGCCGTTGACCTGCTCCCCGCCCTGAAGGGCCGGGGATTCCCGTGCCGCTCACGCGGCGGTTCGCGACGTGCCGCGAACCACGGAACGGGTGCTTGACGCTTCACCGACCCGGGCAGCCCCGAGTCTCCACGCCCTGAGACGACCGGCCCGGCCGCCTGTCCGATTCGAACTCGAACACACTAGCGTCCAGTCCATGATCCAGAAAGGCGAACCGTGGAGACCCGCAGACCGCCCCACGCTCCGGCAGGGCCCTCCCGACGACGGCCCACCCCTGACGGGGACCGCTCCGGCGCGAAGGACTCCGTTACCCGATCACGTGGACCATGCGGCGAGCTCCAGCGGCGGACCATCTTGATACAGGCCATCAGCCGCTTCCATGAAGTCACGCCGAGCCGGGCAACGGAGTTCCGAAGGCCAGGGCCTTTGCAGACCTTCGGTAAGTTGACCGGGGAGAACCATTCCTCGGAGGAAACGTGACGAAACTCGAACCAGGCGACGCCGCCCCGGAGTTCGCCCTCCCGGCCGCCGACGGCACCACCGTCTCCCTCGACGCCCACCGCGGCAGGCGCGTCATCCTGTACTTCTACCCCGCCGCCCTGACCCCCGGCTGCACCAAGCAGGCCTGCGACTTCCGCGACAGCCTCGACTCCCTCGCCGCCGCGGGCCTCGCCGTACTCGGCGTCTCCAAAGACACCCCCGCCAAGCTCGCGAAGTTCGCCGAGCACGACGCCCTGACCTTCCCCCTGCTCTCCGACCCGGGACTGGACGTGCACAAGGCCTACGGCGCCTACGGCGAGAAGACGATGTACGGCAGGACCACCGTCGGCGTCCTCCGCTCCACCTTCGTCATCGACGCCGACGGAAAAGTGGAGAAGGCCCTCTACAACGTGAAGGCCACCGGCCACGTGGCCCGCCTCCGCCGCGAACTCGGCCTCGACTGAATAGCATTCATTACCATTTAGTGCGATTTGTCCATGCCCCAAGAATTGTCAGTGGCATTGCCTACACTTGGGGCATGGCTACCAAGTACAAGTACACCCCCGAAATGCTGGTCGAGGCCGCGACCAACTCCCTCAGCGTCACCGATGTTCTCCGGCACCTCGGCATCACCATCGCGGGCGGGAACCACGCGCACATCAGCCGCCAGCTGAAGCGCTTCGGGATCGACACCTCACACTTCCGCAGGATCGCCCCAAACAAGGGCCAGCCCTCACCTCGGCGCCGCCGACCGGAACAGGTTCTCGTCATACTGCCGAAGGGCAGCGCCCGCCCCACTCCCAGCCGCCTCAGGAGGAGCCTGATCGCGACCGGGATGCCATACCAGTGCGCAGGATGTAAGATCGAGGGTGTCTGGCAGGATCAGCCCTTGATACTGCACGTTGATCATATCAATGGCGACTGGCTGGACAACAGAAGAGATAACCTGCGATTCCTCTGCCCGAACTGCCATTCACAGACAGAGAATTTCGCAGGGAAGAATAGGGGTTGTAGCCCAACGGTAGAGGCGACGTCTTTAGGTGGCGTAAAGAGCGGGTTCGAATCCCGTCAACCCCACAAGAAAGCAAGAAATTATGCGGTGAGCCTCAAATCCGTGACCACCAGCATAACCCTTTCTCCTCAGGATGACTTTTTCATAAAGGAATATTCCTTCCTGAGCAGATCGGCGTCGCGCTCCGCAGCGATACGCGATGCGATCGCGCTCCTTCGGCAAAGATGCCTGGATCTGGAGTACGCCGCCGCACATGGCGGCGATGAGGCCGGTGAAGCCGCTCGGTCATGGGACTCCAGGGCGGAGGACGAGTCGGTGTGAGAGCCCGACGCCCGTCACGGACGACGCCTCCGTCGGAGCCGACGCGATAACCGCAGGTCAGGGCGTGAAGGGTGTCGGGGTGGGGGCGGCGCAGTGGAAGTCGTCCTGGGCCGATTCGCACTGGTCTGGCGTCCGGAAGCCGTCGCCGGGGTTCCACTGGTCGCTTCCGTCTTGGAGTCGGAAGACGTGCGGTTCGCTCCCGCGTTCGCCGGCTCCGTACCCTTCGGCTCCCCGTCTTTCGAGCAGGCGGCCGAAGTCCTCGCCGGGCCGGGTGCCGTGGTCGTCCATGCGGCTGAAGGCGTGGCCGGCGCGGTGGCGGTCGCCGATGGTATCGACGACGGCGACGGCTCCGCCGCCGATGAGGGCGCCGATGATGGCTGCGGCGGCGACCTGGAAGGGCTTGCCGCGCGTGGCGCGGAGGAGCTTGGCGTAGCGACCGGGCCGGGGTTGTTCGGCGGTGGAGGCGTGCCAGCCGGGGGCATTCCAGCCGGTGCCGCCGGGGCCGTAGGGCCCGTATGCGGCGGGGGCGCCGTACGCGCCGGTGGGCCCGGAGGGGCCGGTGGATGGGCCGGGTGCCGGGTGAGCCGCTGGGGTCTCCGTGGTGGAAGGGCCTCCGGCGGGGGTCTGCGCGGTGGGCGCGTCGTCCTGGGCGGGGAGGTTCCGGGTGTCTCCGTCCCGGACCTCCGGGTCGCGCGGCGTGTTCTCGTCGTCGCGCGACCCGGGGTTGTTGCGATCCGCCGTCACAGGCAATCTCTCCCTTTACTCACCCCCGAGGGGGTGCTCCCGGAAACCATGGTGCCGGAGGGGGCGTAAGCGGGATGTAAGGGACGACGCGGGTGGTGGCGGGTGTGCGACCTGAGTCGTAGGCGGGTCTCCACCTTTCGGGGGAAGGGCGCTGAGCTGGGGATACGTAGGGTGGTGTCATGTTCGGCAGACTTCACGCCTGGAGCGGGCGCCATCCGAGGGTCGTGGACGCCCTGTGGCTGGCGCCGTTCCTGTTGTTCTGCGCGTCCAACTTCGCGGTCCTGGTGGCGGATCCGGCTTTCCTGCCGGAGGGTCCCCCGCTGGTGGTGCACGGGGTGCTGGGCGCGGTGCTGCTGGTGCCGTTGTTCTGGCGGCGGCGGTGGCCTGTGGGTGTGTTCGCGGTCGTCGCGCTGGCCAGTTTCGTGCAGTGGGCGTTCGGGGTGGAGCCGCTGCCGGTCAACCTGTCGGTGCTGATCGCGATGTACGCGGTGGCGTCGTACCGCCCGTTGCGCTGGGCGGTGGCGGCGGGGCTGGTGGCGGAGCTGGGGTTGGCGCTCTCGTACGGGCAGATCACGGAGCGGCCCGATCCGAAGACGTGGGCGAACACGTCGGTGTTCGTGGTGGCGGTCTGGATCGCGGGGATCTACGCGAACACGCGGCGTCGTTATCTGGAGGGTCTGGAGGAGCGGGCGGAGCGGGCGGAGCGGGAGCGCGATCAGCAGGCGCGGCTGGCCGCGGCGGCGGAGCGGGCGCGGATCGCGCGGGAGTTGCACGACGTGGTGGCGCACAACGTGAGCGTGATGATCGTTCAGGCGGACGGCGCGGGGTACGCGATCGACGGTGATCCGGAGCAGGCGCGGCGGGCGGTGCAGGCGATCTCGGCGACGGGGCGGCGGGCGCTGGCGGAGATGCGCCGGATGGTGGGGGTGCTGCGGACGGATGGGGAGGGCGGGGAGGAGGCGGGGGATTACGCTCCGCAGCCGGGCCTGTCGCAGTTGGACGAGCTGGTGGAGCGGGTGCGGGCTTCGGGGTTGCCGGTGGAGTTGCGGGTGTCGGGGACGGTGCGGGAGTTGCCGGAGGGTGAGCAGCTGACGGTGTACCGGATCGTCCAGGAGGCGTTGACCAATACGCTCAAGCACGGTGGTCCGGCGGGTGGGGCCGAGGTGGAGATGGAGTACGGCGTGCGGGAGCTGGTGGTGCGGGTGGCCGATGACGGCCGGGGGGGTCGCGGCGCCGGGGCGGCCGGGTGGTCACGGGCTGGTGGGCATGCGGGAGCGGGTGGCGATGTTCGGTGGGAGCGTGGTGGCGGGGCCTCGGCCGGGGGGCGGGTTCCAGGTGGTGGCGCGGTTGCCGTTCGGCGAGGTGGGCGGGAGCCGGGCGGCGTGATCCGGGTGATGCTGGTCGACGATCAGGAGTTGCTGCGGACGGGGTTCCGGATGGTGCTGGGGGCGCAGCCGGACATCGAGGTGGTGGCGGAGGCGGCCGACGGGCGGGCGGCGGTGGAGGTGCTGCGCGGGGTCGAGGTGGACGTGGTGCTGATGGACGTGCGGATGCCGGTGATGGACGGGGTGGAGGCGACCCGGTTGATCCGTGCGGTGGAGGGGGCTCCGCGGGTGTTGATCCTGACGACGTTCGATCTGGACGAGTACGTGTTCGCGGCGTTGAAGGCGGGGGCGTCGGGGTTCATGTTGAAGGACGTTCCGCCGGTGGATCTGGTGAGTGCGATCCGTTCGGTGCACGGTGGGGACGCGGTGGTGGCGCCGAGTGCGACGCGGCGGTTGCTGGAGCGGTTCGCGGTGCATCTTCCTTCTCCGGGCGGGGCGGAGCCTGCGGCGGTGTCGGGGTTGACGGCGCGGGAGCGGGAGGTGCTGGTGCTGGTGGCGCGGGGGTTGTCGAACGGGGAGATCGCGGGGCGGCTGGAGCTGGCGGAGGCGACGGTGAAGACGCATCTGGGGCGGGTGCTGGCCAAGCTGGGGTTGCGGGATCGGGCGCAGGTGGTGGTGTTCGCCTATGAGGCGGGGTTGGTCGTCCCGCATTCGGCGGGGTAGTCCGGCGGCGGCGGTGGGGCTCCATCGGCCGAATGGTCGAGGGGGTGCTACGCCGGAGGTGGGATCGGCGGTGTTCCCGTGCCCCTTCGGTGGAGGGGAAGTCCGGCCGCTCGTCCGATGGATCCCGGCTTTTCCGGCAATAGCGTTCTGCCCGTCGTAACGCATCTATGCCGAGGAGGGGCTGACGTGACCATCACCGGAGAGGTCGGCGCGTGGAGCGCGCGGGAGAACGGGGCGCCGGCCGTGGTGGCCGAGGGGCTGACCAAGGTGTACGGACAGGGGGACGCGGCCGTGCACGCGCTGCGCGGGGTGGACGTCTCCTTCGCGACGGGCGCCTTCACCGCGATCATGGGTCCTTCGGGGTCCGGCAAGTCCACGCTGATGCACTGCCTGGCGGGGTTGGACACGGTCAGCGGCGGGCGGGTGCGGATCGGGGACGTGGAGCTGACGGGGCTGGGCGACAAGCAGCTGACGTTGCTGCGGCGGGAGCGGATCGGGTTCATCTTCCAGGCGTTCAATCTGCTGCCGACGCTGACGGCCGAGCAGAACATCCTGCTCCCGTTGGAGATCGCGGGCCGTCAGGCCGACCAGGTCCTGTTCGACCGGGTGGTGGAGACGGTGGGTCTGCGCGATCGGCTGGGGCACAAGCCGACCGAGTTGTCGGGTGGTCAGCAGCAGCGGGTGGCGGTGGCCCGCGCGTTGATCAGCAAGCCTCAGGTCATCTTCGCCGATGAGCCGACCGGGAACCTGGACTCGCGCAGCGGTGCCGAGGTGCTGTCGTTCCTGCGGTCGTCGGTGCGGGAGCTGGGGCAGACGATCGTGATGGTCACGCATGATCCGGTGGCGGCGTCGTACGCCGACCGGGTGGTCTTCCTGCGGGACGGCGAGCTGGTCAGCGAGCTGGAGCGGCCGACGCCGCAGACGGTGCTGGACACGCTGATGAAGCTGGAGGCGTGACGGTGCTCAGGACGACTCTGGCCGGGTTGCGGGCGCACAGGCTGCGTCTGCTGCTGACCTCTCTGGCGATCGCGCTGGGGGTGGGTTTCATCGCGGGCACGTTCGTGCTCACCGACACGATTCAGGCGGGGTTCACGCAGAAGTTCGCGGCGGCGGGCGACAAGCTCGACGTCGCGGTGTTCCCGGATTCCGGGGGGCGGGGGGATGAGGAGTCCCTGCCGGTCTCGGCGCTGGAGAAGGTGCGGGGGGTGAAGGGCCTGGCCGACGCGCAGGGGCTGGTGCGCGGTACGGCGGCGCTGCTCGGCAAGGACGGGAAGGCCGCCGGGGACCATCCGACGAGCGGCATCTCGATTCCCGAGGGCCGGTTGAACCGTACGGTGATCTCCAGCGGTGCGGCGCCGCGGAACGGCGGGGAGGCGGTGCTGGACGAGGGCACCGCCGAGAAGCAGGGTTTCACGGTGGGTGACACCATCACGGTGCTGGACGCGAAGGAGGCCGAGCACGAGTTCAAGCTCGTCGGGCTGATCGATCTGAGTCTGGATCAGAACCTGGTCTACACCGGCGCGGTCGGTTTCACCACCGAGACGGCCCGGTCGATGACCGGGGCGGAGGGGTTCCATGAGATCGACGTGCTGGCCGCCGAAGGGGTGAGCCAGGAGGAGTTGCGGGCCTCGGTGGCGGCGGCGCTCGGGGGCGGTGTCACGGTCAAGACCGGTGAGGTCTATGTGGCGGACATGGCGCGGGTCAACGGCGCGGACGACGACGTGATCACGATGGGTCTGCTGATGTTCGGCCTGGTGGCGATGTTCGTGGCCGCGCTGGTGATCTACAACACCTTCAACATCCTGGTGGCCCAGCGGACGCGGGAGATGGCGCTGCTGCGCTGCATCGGCGCGACCCGGAGGCAGGTGTTCGGTTCGATCGTGCTGGAGTCGGTCGTGGTGGGCCTGCTCTCGTCCGGGCTGGGCCTGCTGCTGGGTTACGGGCTGGGTGCGGGGGCGCTGGTGGTGCTGTCGTCGCTGGATGTGCCGCTGCCGGAGGTGGCGCCGTCGCTGGCGCCGCGCACGATCGTGCTGGGTCTGGTCATCGGGCTGGTGGTGACGGTGGGGGCGGCGCTGTTGCCGGCGCGTTCGGCGACGCGGGTGGCGCCGATCGCGGCGCTGCGCACGCAGGTGGAGGAGCGGGTCTTCCGGACCGGCGTGGTGCGGGTGGTGGCGGCCGCGTTGTTCCTGGTGGCGGGTGTCGGTGCCACGGTGGCGGCGTTGAACATGCCGGTCGGCCAGGCGGCGCTGGTGGTGGTGATGGCCGGTGGCGTGCTGGTCTTCTTCGCGCTGCTGATCATGGGGCCGGTGCTGGTCAGGCCGCTCTCGGCGTTCGTGGGCTGGGTTCCGGGGCGGTTGTTCGGGGTGCCGGGCAGGCTGGCCACGGACAACTCGCGCCGCAATCCGAAGCGGTCGGCGACCACCACGGTGGCGCTGACGGTGGGCGTGACGCTGATGACGCTGATCGCGGTGCTGACGGGCACGTTGCGGGTGACGTACTCGGCGAAGCTGGACGAGCAGTTCCCGGTCGATTACCTGGTCCAGCCGCAGGACCGGAGTTCGGAGCTGCCGCGGGCGCTGGCGGAGGATCTGCGGTCCCGGCCGGAGCTGACGTCGGTGGTCGCGCTGCGCGGGACCGTCGCCGAGATCGGTGGCGAGGGCGAGAAGTACGAGGTGGGGACCTTCACCGCGTCGCGGGATTTCCAGCCGGTGCTGGAGTCGGGTTCGATCGGCCTGCTCCGGCCGGGTACGGCGGTCGTGGCGAACTATGTGGCGGAGGATCTGAGGATCAAGGTCGGGGACCGGGTGCCGGTGAAGACGGCCGAGGCCGGCACGGTCGAGCTCACGGTCGTGGCGCTGTTCGATCCGGAGCGCGCGAGCCTGTCGGGGGTGACGGTGCCGGAGGAGGAGTTCGACCGTTATTTCGGGGAGGTCGGCGACTCGAGGATCATGGTGAACGCCCGGGACGGTGTCGCTTTCGACCGGGCTCGGGCGGCCGTGGACGCCGCGGCGGATCCGTATCCGACGGCGAAGGTGGCCAGTTCGACGGAGGTGCGGGGGGAGTTCGACGAGGCGCTCGACATGATGCTGATGATCATCACGGGTCTGCTGGGGTTGTCGGTTCTCATCTCGCTGCTGGGCATCGCGAACACGTTGTCGCTCTCGGTCCATGAGCGGACCCGGGAGTCGGCGCTGCTGCGGGCGCTGGGGCTGACCCGTCCCCAGCTGCGGCGGATGCTCTCGGTGGAGGCGCTGATCCTGGGGCTCATCGGTGCTCTGGTGGGCGTCGTCCTGGGGATGGTCTACGCCTGGGCGGCGGCCCGGACGATGACGACGGACGTCTCCTTCCAGGTGCCGGTCCTGCAGATCCTGGCGTTCGTGGCGCTGTCCGGCCTGGCCGGGGTGGTCGCGGCGGTGCTGCCCGCGCGCAGGGCGGCCCGGGCGTCCATCGTCGGTTCGCTGGCGAGCGGCTGACCGGGACGCGGTCCGGCGCCGAGGCGGAGGCCAGCCGAAGCGGAGGTCGGGGCACCCTCGACGGGGGCGGTGCCCCGGTCCCGGCGGCTGGGACGTGCCCGCCGGTGACGGATCCCGTGAGGGGCCCGTCACCGGCGGGGCGTGTCTCAGCCGGTGAGCTGGCGGGTGATGGACGGGTCGGTGATGGCGGTGTCGGCGGCGAGCAGGAACGCCTTGGACAGGATGACCGAGAGCATGCCGCCGTCCTCTTCGAACGGCAGGAAGACGGAGCCGGCGTCGCGGTCGCGTCCGGGGACGATGCACAGGTAGGCGTCGTTGGGGTCCATGAGGATGTTGCCCGACCCTAGGTGGATCTTGTAGGTGCGCAGGTCGCCGCGGACGCGCAGGAACCGGTCGGTCAGCTCGGCCCGGTCGGCGATCTTCAGCCGGGGCAGGAGCCGGGCCAGCGCGTCGCGCCGGGTGCGGGCGGTCTCGGTGAGCTCGCCGAACCCGTAGGAGCGCCAGTAGTCCTCGTGCCCGCCGGCCGCCTGCGCGTTCAGGCCGATCGAGGTGACGGCCACGAACAGGTCGACGTCCCGCATGGCCTCGCTGAACACCAGCGCCGGGACCTCCGCCAGCGGCGCCTGCTGCCAGGAGCCCCCGACCAGCCGGTGGAAGCGGACCTCGCCGGTGACCGCGTGGTGCTCGTCACGCAGGTAGTGGTCCAGGGCCGCCCGCCAGCGTCCGCCCGCCAGCACCCGCAGGGCCTCCCCGTCGCCCTGCCAGTGCCCCAGGAAGTCGGACTGCCAGCCCCGGTCCTTGAACAGCGCGCGGAGCCTGCGGTAGTCCACCACGTGCTCGGCGAACCGGCCGGAGCGGGCCCCGGCCGCCTCCTCGGCGGGGGTGAGCAGGTAGACCTCGCGGAACACCTGCTTGAACGGCTGGCGCAGTTCCTTGTCCTGCACCACCTCCCGCCAGGCGCGTACCTCCTCCATCGGTGCGCGGGCCGGATGCCACAGCCGCACCGGCACGTCCGGCACGGTCAGTCCCAGCTCGCTGCGCCACACGCCGGGTGAGACCTCGAACTCCCAGATCAGCCGGTCGGTGACCGGGTGCCCCTCCAACTGCCGGTACGGCGGAGCCGTCTGGCTGGTGTATCCGGCTTCCAGCGCCCTGATCAGGGTGGTCTGCCGCTGCTGGGCCTGCTTGGCCAGCTCGCGCAGCCGCTTGACCTCCTCGGGATGCTCCCGCCTGACCGCCGCCGGAACCCCCTTCAGCTTCTTTTCCCCGTGCCACCACGACAGCTCGATGCCGCCGTCGGTCGAGATCACCGCCGTGTGCTCGCCGACGGCCTGCCGCAGCCGTCCGTCGGGCAGCCGGAACGCCACCTCCAGCCGGTCGGCCAGGACGGGCTCGATGCGCTTGAACTTGCGGTCCAGCTGCAGGGGCACTCCGGCGTGCCGGGTGGCCCGGCGGGCGGCGTACAGCGCGGAGACCGCCTCCGGGGTCGGGTACTCCTCCACCGCTCGGGCGACCTCGAACAGCAGCCCCTGGGAGGGCAGGGTCTTGGCCTGGGTGGGCGCCACCGCGACCCCGGGCAGCAGTTCGCCCAGCAGGTCGGGCAGCCAGGGCTCGTCCCGCTGGAGCGCCAGCCGTACGGCCCGGCCGAGGGTCTCCTTCTCCCCGGTCTCGAACGCTTTCTCCGCCCTGTAGGGGATCTCGCCGGCGTGGATCGCCGCGACGCGGGCCGCGGCCGCCTCCAGGGCGGTCCGGGCGAAGTCCGGGTAGCCGGGCCGGCCGCCGAGCCATTCGGCCACGCCGGGCAGCGGGGCGACGTGGGCCGGCCGTCCCCGCACCGCCTCGGCGAACAGCGCCCGCCGCTCCACGTCCCAGCCGAGCAGCAGCTCCAGCTCGGCGATCGCGATCGGCCCGTATCCCTCGGCGAGCCGGGCGCTCACGTCGGCGTCCATGCCCGCCAGTCCCGCCGCCACCAGCGCGGTGAAGGGTCCGTAAATCCGGATCCTGTCCTCCAGCAGGAATTCGACCAGCTCGCGGGCCGGTGCGACCAGCCGCTGCCGGGCCTGCTCGTCGAGCGCGTATCGGGCGGATACCGGGTCGCAGTCGTCGACCTGGACCCGCCCGCTGCCCAGCCCGACCAGTCCGACGCTCAGCTGTGAGGCGTCAGGCCAGTGCGAGGGGTCGTTCACGGTCCCGGTGGTCAGATGGAGCAGGCGCTGGGCGAGGGGGGAGAGGTTCATTCCGGCGGTTCCTGTCAGGGCGGATCTGGCGGGTGAGGACGGGTCGGTGACGACGGCGACCGCGACCGCGACGACGGTGACGGCGGTGGCGGTGGCGGGAAAGCCTTGGACGGGATCACCGCGAGCATGCCGTCGTCTTCCTCGAAGGGCGGGAAGACCTGGTCGCCGCCCTCGGCGTCAGCCTCCGACCAGCGGGACGAGCTTGACGAACGACACCACCGGGTCGGTGATCAGGTCGATCTCGGTGTCCAGGTCCTCGATCTGGCGGTCACCGACGAGCAGCAGGAAGCCGTTGCGGGCAAAGGCGGCCTCGGCCGCGTCGGCCTGCCTCTCCCAGTCGAGCCTGCGCGCGGTCCGCAGCCGGTAGCCGTTCAGCTCGGCCTCGGCTTCGGTGGGCTTGACCAGGCCGTGGAAGTGACGGGAGGGCGCGGCGTTGTGGCGGGCCACCTCCTCGCGCACGCGCAGCCGTACCAGTTCCCGGGCCGAGATGCTCTCCGGCAGATCCGGCAGGGCGAACTCGGCCAGCGGCTTCCCGGTTGCCGTCTCATCCCGAAAGGTGACTGTCGCCATTTCATCGCCCCATAAGTCTTGGATGCCGTTATGGAGGCCATGAATATCACCGGAGGACGACAGAACCCCGGGTGCGGGATTCGGCGGGCCGGTCGCGGACGGGCCGCGCTCCGGAGCGCTCCTGGCCGCGGCCGGGCTCCAGGCGCTCGCCGCGCCCGGCTTCGCCTGGCACAGCCGGGGTCACCGACACGTTCGACGGGCCGGCGCCGGAGGCACCCGGCGGGTGGGGATCTCCCGGACGCACACGGGGGATCCCTGTGAGCGGTCCTAGCGGGGGCGGCGGCCCGGCCACTGCTCGGCCACGGTCTCGGGGTTGAGGAGCGGGCGGATGGAGACCTCGCCGGTGGCCTTGTCGATCACGACGCATCCGGCGCCGGCCGTCTCGGGCAGCGCGGCCGGGTCGTCCTCCCCGGGTTCCCTGGTCCAGGCGACGTAGCCCTCCTTGAAGGCGTGGACCCTGACCTCCAGGGCGGCGTCGAGGGGCCGGACGCCGTTGAAGTACTCCTCCGCCACGGCCCTTGCCTGGTCGAGGTTCACAGCGGCCGCCCTTCACGGTCGAGCGCCACGCAGAAGACGCCGGTCACCGCGTCGTACGGCGGCTCGACCGCCATGTGGCCCCGTTGGGCGTCGATCCAGATCACCTCTCCTCCGGAGTTGACGGCGTTCCACGCGTGGCTGCCGCCGGTCGGCCAGCGGGTGACGAGGAGCGCGGCGGAGCCGTGTCCGCCGGTCAGCAGCCGCTGGGCGAGCAGGGCGTAGGCGCCGCGACCTTGGCCGACGAGCTGGAAGCGGTGGCCCAGCCAGCGTTCGGCGCGGGCCGGTCCCCCGGTCTCGCCGGTGAGCACGGGCTTGCCGATCCGGTCGTACTCGGCGTGCCGGGGGGCGGCGACGGTCGGCGTGCCGTACCAGGTGGCCAGGACCGCCATCGCGCAGTCCATCGCGTTGGTCGCGCGGAACGGGTCGTCGGCCGGGCCGGTGGCGTTGATCAGCCGGATCCACATGCCCCGGGGGTCGGGGAAGCGCCGCGGCGCGCCCCGTTCGTCGACCGGGACGGCCTGCTCGATGTCGGCCTGGGCCTGCGGCTCCGGTCGTGACAGCCCGCCCGCCGTGCCGTACGGCCTGCACCGGTCCAGCCGGGGCGGCCTCCAGGGTTCCCGTTCGGGTTCCCGGGGCGCGGCCACGACGACCGAGACGGCTCCGTCCAGCTCGAAGTCGCGCCACCGTTTCCCGTCGGCGGTCACGACCGGGTTGTAGACACCCGCGGGCACGGACCATCGCGTCACATGAATCCCCCCTTGCTCCACGTTTCGCAGGCCCGATCGTAGGGCGGTCGCCGCGGCGGTGTGGGTGAGTTGGCCAGATCCGGACCGGCGGACTTCCTCCTGGCCGGGGGCTTAGGTGACCTGGCCGGGGGCTCAGGTGACCGGCGGGGGCTCAGGTGACCGGCGGGGGCTCAGGTGACCGGCGGGGGCTCAGGTGACGGTGACGGTGACCGCGTGCAGGCCGGTGGCGCCGTCCGGGGCCACCGGGGCCCGTGCGGCGGTCTGCGTGTGGCCGGTGGCGTCGGTGGCCCGCACCTCGATGGTGTGCTCACCCGTCGTGGCGTCCCAGTCGTCGAGGACCCACTGGCGCCAGGTGTCGGCCGTGGGCGCCTCGGCCAGCCGGGCCGACCGCCACGGCCCGCCGTCGACGCGCACCTCGACCGCGTCCACCCCCTTGTGCTGCGCCCACGCGACCCCGGCGATCACGGTGCGGCCCGGCGGGAGGCTCGCCCCGGGCTTGGGGAGGTCGATGCGCGACTGGGTCTTGATCGGGCCCTTCGCCGACCAGCCGCGCGGCGTCCAGTAGGCCTCGTCCCGGTCGAACCGGGTGACCTTGATCTCCGTCACCCATTTGGTCGCGGAGACGTAGCCGTACAGGCCCGGGACGACCAGGCGGGCGGGGAAGCCGTGGTCGACGGGGAGCGTCTCGCCGTTCATCGCGACGGCCAGGAGCGCCTGTCTGCCGTCGAGGACGACGTCGGCCGGGGTGCCGCAGGTCCAGCCGTCGGTGGAGGTGCTGAGCAGCATGTCGGCGCCGTCCTGCACGCCGGCCTCGCGCAGGACGTCGGCCAGGCGGACGCCGAGCCAGCGGGCGTTGCCGATGTAGGGTCCGCCGACCTCGTTGGAGACGCAGCAGAGCGTGACGTCGGCTTCCGTCAGGGGCCGCCTCATCAGGTCGGCGAAGGTCAGTTCGACCGGCCGGTCGACCATGCCGGTGATGGTGAGGGTCCAGTCGCGCGGGTCGACCTTGGGGACGAGCAGGGCGGTGTCCACCCGGTAGAAGTCGTGGTTGGGGGTGAAGAACGGCGAGAGCCCGCGGATCTTGAGGTCGCTGCCGGCGGGGACCGGCCGGGCGGGGACCGCGGGGCGCGGGAGCGTCACCCCGCCCCGGACCTCGTCCACTTCGGCCCCTCCGGACAGCAGCCGCCCGGCCGCCGTGCCGATCCCGGCCACGGCCGCTCCGCCGAGCGCCGCGGTCAGCAGTCCCCGCCGGTCGAAGGAGCGCAGATCCTGCCCCGAGCGCATGACCGCCGGGCCGGGGTCCCGCGCCTGTCCGCCGTCTGCGGGCCTGCCTCGGCCTGCGGCGCCGTTCCGGGTTCCGGCCGCGGCCCGGCCTCGCGGTGGGCCGCGAGGAAGCGTACGGGAGGGGGCGGCGGGACGGGGACGAGTGCTCGGCGGAGCAGGCGGGACAGGGCGAACATCCCCGCCGCGACTCCCAGCAGCGTGGGGACGGCGTCGCCGGGGCCCGCGCCGGGACGGGTGAGGACCGCCAGGAGGCCGACGGCGCCGAACGCGGCCAGGCAGGCCAGGCCGTACCGGAGGCGGCGGACCGCCAGGACTCCCGTGGCGGCGGCGACGGCGGCGAGGACGGCGAGGACGCCGGTCAGCAGGATGGCCTTGTCGTTCTCACCGAAGGAGCGGATCGCCCACTCCTTCAGCCATGCGGGGGCCAGGTCCACGGCGGCGTCGCCGACCGCGACGACGGGGAAGGCCGAGGCCTTGACCAGTGCGGCGGCGGGCAGGGAGACCCCGATCGCCACCGCGCCCGCGACCAGCCCGATCAGTGCCGCGGCCCATGCGGCGCGCGCCCGTTGCTCTCCATGGCCCGACGCTACGCCCGCCGGGGGGCCGGAGTTCTTACCCGGCGATTACACCTCGGCCCGGCCATGGCGGAACCCGGCGATCCCGCCCTGTCCCGGCCGCGGCGGAACCCGGCGATCACACCTTGACCCGGCCGCGGCGGGACCCGGCGCGGCCGAGGTCCCGCTCCGCCGGATGAGTCATTCCGGGGCGAGCATCTCGGCCAGGATCGGGACCAGCGCGCGGAAGGCCCGGCCCCGGTGGCTGATCGCGTCCTTCTCCTGCGGGGTCAGCTCGGCGGTCGTCCGGGTCTCGCCCTCCGGCACGAAGACCGGGTCGTAGCCGAACCCGCCGGTCCCGCGCGGGGCGCGGATGACCGCGCCGTGCAGCGCGCCCTCGGCCACCCGCTCCTGTCCCGTCGGCAGGGCCAGGGCCGCGGCGCACGCGAAGTGCGCCCCCCCGGCGGCCGTCCGGCACGTCGGACACCTGGGCGAGCAGCAGGTCCAGGTTGGCCCTGTCGTCGCCGTGGGTTCCGGACCAGCGGGCGGAGAAGATGCCGGGCATGCCGTTGAGCGCGTCCACGCACAGGCCGGAGTCGTCGGCGACGGCCGGCAGGCCGGACGCCTGTGCGACGGCGTGGGCCTTGAGCAGGGCGTTCTCCGCGAAGGTCAGGCCCGTCTCGGCGACGTCGCCGATCTGCGGGAACTCCTCCAGGCCGACGATCTCGACCGGCAGCGCCGCGTCGGCCAGGATCCGGCGGAGTTCGGCGATCTTCCCGGTGTTCCGGGTCGCCAGGACGACCCGCCTCACGCCAGTGCCGCCTTCTGCAGGCGGGTGAGCTCGGCGCAGCCTGCGACGCCCAGGTCGAGCAGTCGGTCGAGCGCGGCCCGGTCGAACGGTTTGCCCTCGGCGGTGCCCTGGACCTCGACGAACTCGCCGGCCCCGGTCATGACGACGTTCATGTCGGTCTCGGCGGCGACGTCCTCGGTGTAGCAGAGGTCGAGCAGCGGGGTGGACTTCACGACGCCGACCGAGACGGCCGCGACCGAGTCGACCAGGGGGTCGCCCTTGCACATCTTGCGCTCGCGCATCCAGCGCACCGCGTCGGCCAACGCGACGTACGCGCCGGTGATGGCGGCGGTGCGGGTGCCGCCGTCGGCCTGGAGCACGTCGCAGTCGATCACGACGGAGTTCTCACCGAGGATCTTGTAGTCGACGCAGGCCCGCAGGGAGCGGCCGATCAGGCGGGAGATCTCGTGCGTCCGGCCGCCGATCCTGCCGCGCACCGACTCGCGGTCGTTGCGGGTGTTCGTGGCCCGAGGCAGCATGGAGTATTCGGCGGTGACCCAGCCCTGGCCGCTGCCCTTGCGCCAGCGCGGCACGCCTTCCTGTACGGAGGCGGCGCACAGCACCCTGGTGCCGCCGAACTCGACGAGCACCGAGCCTTCGGCGTGCGCGAGCCAGCCGCGGGTGATGGTCACCGGGCGGAGTTGATCGGGGTTGCGTCCGTCTGCACGAGCCATGGACATCACCCTAGGTCATACACGGCCCCGCTCCGCGCGAGCTCCATCCGCCCGCCGAAGCCGCCGCGGGAGGCGTCGCGGAGGATCTGGGCGGGGTCGTACCAGGGGACGAGGTGGGTCAGCACGAGGGCGCCCGCTCCGGCCTTGGCCGCGTGCTCGGCGGCCTGGCGGCCGGACAGGTGCAGGTCGGCGGGGAGGCCGGGCCGGTCCAGGAACGACGCCTCGCACAGCAGCAGGTCGGCGTCGGCGGCCAGCTTGACCAGCTCGGCGGATTCGCCGGTGTCGGCGGAGTAGGCGATCGAACGCCCGCCGTACGAGACACGGAAGCCGAAGGTCTCGACCGGGTGGTTCATCCGGGCGGCGGTCACCTCGAACGGTCCCACCTCGAAGATGCCGGGAGTGAGCGCGGTGAAGTCGAAGGCGGTCTCCAGGCCGGGTTCGTCGGGCATGCCGTAGGCGGCGGCCAGGCGGCGGGGCGCGTCGGCGGGCGCGTGCACCGGGATCCTCGGCCGCGGCCCGTCCGGGGAGTAGGTGCGCACCACGTGGTAGGGGCACAGGTCCAGGCAGTGGTCGGCGTGCAGGTGGGACAGGCAGATCGCGTCCACGTCGTACAGGCCGATGTGCCGCTGGAGGGCGCCCAGCGCGCCGCTGCCGAAGTCCAGCAGCATCCGGTAGCCCTCCGCCTCCAGCAGGTAGCAGGACGAGGGGCTGTCCGGCCCGGGGAAGCTTCCCGAGCATCCGACGATCGTCAGTTTCAACGCGGCCTCCTGTTTCATCGATTGCCTCCGGCGTGGGGTCCGGCCCTCAGGCCGGGGTCCCCGACCGCGTGGTCACCGCGACGCCGACGTCGCGGACGGGTTCTCCCGCCGGCTCTCTCACCGGCCGCCCCGCCGGTTCTCCCACCGGCCGCTCCACCGGTTCTCCCACCGGTTCTCCCACCGGTTCTCCCACCGGGGCGGCCTCGACCGCCTCGATCTCCGGGCCGAGGAACCGCCGGCCCAGCCTGGCGAACAGACCGGTCTCGCCGGTGGCGCGGAACCGGTGGCGGGGCAGCGTGCCGGGGAGGGCGGCCAGGCCCTGGTCGTGCAGGATCCTGAAGACGTCCTTGGCCGTCTCGTCGGCGCTGGACACCAGAGTGACGCCGTCCCCGGCGACGTAGGAGATCGCGCCGGTCAGCAGCGGGTAGTGGGTGCATCCCAGGATGAGCGTGTCGCAGCCGTCCTCCAGGACGGGCTCCAGGTAGCCGCGGATGACCTCGATGAGCTCCTCGCTCATCGTCTCGCCGCGCTCCACGAACTCCACCAGCCGAGGGGCGGCCACCCCGGTCAGCCGGACGTCGGGGGCGGCTGCGAACGCGTCGTGGTAGGCCATCGACTGGATGGTGGCGCGGGTCGCGATGACCCCGACCCTGCCGTTGCGGGTGGCCCGCACGGCCCGCCGGGTGGCCGGTTGGATCACCTCCACGACGGGCACGTCGTAGCGTTCGCGGGCGTCACGCAGCACCGCCGCGCTGGCGCTGTTGCACGCGATCACCAGCATCTTGACCTCGTGCTCGACGAGGTGGTCCATCACCTCCAGCGCGTAGGACCGGACCTGGGCGATCGGCAGGGGACCGTACGGCTGCCGCGCGGTGTCGGCCACGTACAGGACCGATTCACCGGGCAGCTGATCGATGATCGCCCTGGCCACCGTGAGGCCGCCGACACCGCTGTCGAAGATTCCAATGCTCGCTTGCGACACGGTTCCCAAGGTTAGGCGACCCGGGACCACCGCTCACGGTAAGAATCCTCACAACGATCGCGCGCCGCACCGCATGCGGGGTCGGGCGCGGTGCCGCATGCGGGGTCGGATGCGGGACCGGATGTGGAAGGGCTCCGGTCAGCCGCGGCCGACGCGGGCGAGCTGGCGGGACTGGGCCACGAGCCGGCCGGCGGAGTCCCAGACCTCGACGTCCTCGTCGAACCAGCCGTCGCTGATCATCCGGCCGCTGCCGAGCACGGTGAGCCAGCCGGGGGCGGGCAGCGCCCGCAGGTGCCAGGTGAGGTCGACGGTCGGGGCCCAGCCCCGGGCTCCGGCGGAGAAGACCACCGGCGGGAGGGCGTCCACGGCGAAGGCCAGCACGAAGAGGTCGGGGTCCTGCGGCTCGGCCATCCGGAAGTAGGCGCGCGACTCCGGCCGGCCGCTGGGGGCGCCGTCGAGCCAGCCGACGGTGGGCGGGTCGAAGAGCATGTCCACCTGGGCGTTGAGCGTCATGTTCGACTCGGGCCTGGGGTCGGGCAGCTTGACGCACCGCTCGACGGGCGGCATGGCGGCCGACGGGCCGTCCGTCCAGTCGGGGACGGCGCCGGCGGTGAGGGTGGCGGTGGTGACGAGGGTCTCGATGAACGCCTGGCCGTCCTGGACCAGGGTGGCGCGGGTCATCTCCGCGGTGCGGCCGGTCTTGATCCGCTCCAGCCGTACCCGGGCGGGGCCGGGGCGGGCGGCGCGCAGGAACTGGGCGCTGGTGGTCACCGGGTGCTCGTGCGCGGAGGCGTCGACGACGGCGCGCAGGACCACCGCCATCAGGTAGCCGCCGTTGAGGGGGCCGCCGATCGAGTATCCGGGGTCCAGGCACACGTCGTAGGTGGTCTCGTCCACCCGGATGGCCTGCGTCGCCTCGTCGAACTTCGTCATCTGTGTCCACTACCTCGCTTCACCCGGCGGCTCGGGCGTCCGCGGCCGGCGCGGGGCCGTCGCGTTCCCTCACCCCTGACGTCCGGCCCGGCGGCGTCCACCGGGCCAGCCTCCCGAACCTTGTTCTAGTAGCCTCACTCTACTATCCCCCACACTCCCGCCCCTCCCCTGATCCACCCGCCCGGCCTCGGCGCATCCGGGGCGGCGTCCCCGGACGGCCCCTCCGAACGACCCCTCCGGACGACAGGGCGAAGGACTTCATCAGACCGGCCATCAGAAGATTGTTTTTGAGTCAGTCGTTCCCGAGCTGCCTGTATGGGCGATTTCTGCGCCCCTTGACGGCAGGCGTCCAACAGAGGGACAAGACCGCCGGTCAGAAGCACTGCGCACGGCAATTCATCCTTAGACGCAGCAAAGCTGCAGTTAGTTCAATGCAAGCGGTTCGCTAGGAAGATGCACTAACTTCTACATATCCCCGAAGTCCACCTTGTGAGTGAGCATGTCTGCCAACACCCCTCCGGGACAGTTCCCTGATCCGAATCAGAATCCGGACCAGACCATCGCATACCGTCCCCAGCAGAACGATCAGCCCCACACCCAGGCCTATCCCCAGCCGGGCGGGTACCCCCAGCCGGGCGGCGCCTACCCGCAGCAGGGTCAGCCCGGCCACCCCCCGCAGAGCGGCGGATACCCCCAGAACCCGGGCGGGTACCAGCAGGCTCCTCCTCCCTACCCGCAGCAGGCGGCGCCCCAGCAGCCGTACGGCCAGCAGCAGGCCTACGGCCAGCAGCCGCCGCCGTACGGCCAGCAGGCCCACGGTCAGCAGGCCTACGGCCAGCAGCAGGCGTACGGCCAGCCCGGCTGGCAGCAGCAGGGCCCCGAGTTCCTGGGCGCCGGGCAGCCGCCCGTCCCGCCGGCCCGCAAGGGCGGCAAGGGCTGGCTGGTCGCGCTGATCGCGGCGCTGGTCGTGGCCCTCCTCGGCGGCGGCGGCTACGCCGCGGTCAGCCTGCTCAGCGGCGGCGGCACCCAGCCGTACGAGGTGCTGCCCGGCAACGCCCTCGGTTACGTCCGCGTCGATCTCGACCCGGCCGCCAACCAGAAGCTGGCGCTGTTCGACATCGCCAAGAAGTTCACCGTCACCAAGGACTCCTTCACCGGCGACGACCCGCGCAAGTCCTTCTTCGACATGATCAAGAAGGACGACCAGGGCCTGAGCAAGCTGGACTACGCCGCCGACGTCGAGCCCTGGCTCGGTTCCCGCGTCGGCGTGGCCGTGCTGCCCCCCGCGCAGGGCGGCGAGGAGCCCGGCGTCGTGGTGGCCGTCCAGGTCACCGACCAGGACAAGGCCAAGGCCGGCATCGCCAAGCTGGCCGGCGGCGAGGGCAAGTTCGGCATCGCGTTCCGCGAGGACTACGCGCTGATCGCCGAGAAGCAGGAGCAGGCCGACCAGGCCGCCGCCGCGGCCCCGCTGTCGCAGAACGCCAACTTCTCCGCCGACCAGGGCGACCTCGGCGAGACCGGTGTCATGTCCTTCTGGCTGGACGCCGGGAAGGTCGCGGAGCTCGCTCCGGAGCTGGCCACCCAGGACCCCGCCACTCTGGCGCAGCTCAAGAACGCCCGCGTGG
This sequence comes from Planomonospora algeriensis, assembly GCF_977012225.1. Classification (NCBI taxonomy): domain Bacteria; kingdom Bacillati; phylum Actinomycetota; class Actinomycetes; order Streptosporangiales; family Streptosporangiaceae; genus Planomonospora; species Planomonospora algeriensis. The sequence goes on from NZ_CDRNDK010000029.1 coordinate 21,781, forward strand.
CCGGCGCGCTCCGCTTCGACAGCGGCTACGTCGAGCTGGCCGCCATCGTCCGCGGCGCCAAGGACGTGGGCATGGGCGACGCCGAGCCCTCCCAGATCGGCAAGCTCCCCGCCTCCACCGCCGCGGCGATCTCGGTCTCCGGTCTCGGTGACGCGATCGGCAAGCAGTGGACCGAGCTCATGAAGGCGGCCGACCAGGCCGGCGGCGGCCAGTCCTTCCAGCAGTTCGTCGACCAGGCCCAGCAGAAGTACGGGCTGGCGCTCCCCGCCGACCTCGTGACGCTGCTCGGCAAGAACCTCACCGTGGCCCTGGACGAGAACGGCCTGGAGGCCAACGCGCCCAAGGTCGGCGCCCGGATCACCACCGACCCGGCCAAGGCCCAGGAGGTCGTCGGCAAGCTGGAGCGGTTCCTCGCCGACTCCGGCACCGCCGCCCCGCAGATCGCCAAGGTCCCCGGCGACGGCTTCCTCGTCCTGGCCAGCGCCCAGGACTACGCGGCCGAGCTCGCCAAGGACGGCACCCTGGCCGACAACGAGAGCTTCCAGCTCGCCATCCCGAACGCCGGCGACGCGACCTTCGCCGCCTACGTCGACCTCGACAAGCTGGAGAAGCTCTACCTGCAGAACCTGCAGGGAGACGAGCAGGCCAACCTCAAGGCCCTGCGCGCCGTGGGCATCAGCGGCACGCAGTCCGGTGGCGACGCGGAGTTCTCCGTGAGGGTCCTGTTCAACTGATCCGGCACGGATCCGGCTGAGACCGCACGGAGAGCTCCGGTACGGATCCGGCTGAGACCGTACGAAGAGCATGAAAGAGGGGCGGGCGTCCTGGACAGGACGCCCACCCCTCTTTCATGTTCTCCGTGTTCTCCGGTCCGCCGCCGCGTCCGGCCGGTCAGCGGACCGGACCGGCCGAAGGCCCGGTCAGGCCCAGAGCTGGCCCTCCAGGCGCTCCTCGGCCTCGTCCAGGGTGCCCTCGTAGGCTCCGGTGGACAGGTACTTCCAGCCGCCGTCCGCCACCACGAACACGATGTCCGCGCGCTCCCCGGCCTTGACCGCCTTGGCGGCCATGCCCAGGGCCGCGTGCAGGGCGGCGCCGGTCGAGACCCCGGCGAAGATGCCCTCGGCGGCCAGCAGCTCCCTGGTCCGGCGCAGGGCGTCGCCCGAGGAGACGGAGAACCGGGTGGTCAGCACCTCGGGGTCGTAGAGCTCGGGGATGAAGCCCTCGTCCACGTTGCGCAGGCCGTACACCAGCTCGCCGTAGCGCGGCTCGGCGGCGACGATCTTCACCTCGGGCACGCGCTCGCGCAGGAACCGGCCCACGCCCATCAGCGTGCCCGTGGTGCCCAGGCCCGCGACGAAGTGGGTGACGGACGGCAGGTCCTCGAGGATCTCCGGGCCGGTCGTCTCGTAGTGGGAGCGCCAGTTGGCGGGGTTGCCGTACTGGTAGAGCATCACCCAGGAGGGGTTCTCGGCCGCCAGCCCCTTGGCGACCCGGACCGCCTCGTTGGAGCCGCCCGCCGCCGGGGAGGAGATGATCTCCGCTCCCCACATGCGCAGCAGCTGGCGGCGCTCCTCGGAGGTGTTCTCCGGCATCACGCAGATCAGCCTGTAGCCCTTGAGCCGGGCCGACATGGCCAGTGAGATGCCGGTGTTGCCGCTGGTGGGCTCCAGGATCGTGCAGCCGGGCGTGAGCAGCCCGTCCTTCTCGGCCTGCTCGATCATCCACAGTGCCGGGCGGTCCTTGATCGAGCCCGTGGGGTTGCGGTCCTCGAGCTTGGCCCAGATCCGCACGTCCTCCGACGGCGACAGGCGGGGCAGCCCGACCAGGGGAGTGCGGCCGACCGAGTCGATCAGCGAGTCAAAACGCATGAGTGCGGGTTTCCGCTCCGTGTCGGTGGACGAGAGGCGTCGGGGGCGTGCCGCCGGGACCGGATCCGGTCCCGGCGGCACGGCGCGGGTCAGCGGGCGCCGCCGGCCACGGCGGGCAGCACGGTGACGGTGTCGCCGTCGGCCACCGGCGTCTCCAGGCCGCCGAGGAAGCGGACGTCCTCGTCGTTCAGGTAGACGTTGACGAAGCGGCGCAGCGCGCCCTGGTCGATCAGGCGGGCCTGCAGGCCCGGGTGCCGGGACTCCAGGTCGCCGATCAGCTCCTCCAGTGTGGCGCCCTTGGCGTCCACGGCCTTGGCGCCGTCGGTGTACGTGCGCAGGATGGTGGGGATGCGGACCTCGATGGCCATCGTGAATCAGTCTCCTCGTGTCGTCATGGGAACGCCCACCGGATGAGAACACCGGTGGGGCTGGGGGGATTTCCGGCGGGACCGGTCAGCGACAGTCGTAGACGACGGAGAAGGGCGTGTGCCCGAAGAGGAAGTTCTGCACGGGTGCGAGGCCCGCGTGCCGCACGCGAACGCCGGGACGCGAGCGCACGACGTCCTCGAGGTTCGGGTCGGCGGTCGGCATGCCGTCCAGTTTACCCAAAAGGGCGCGCGGCCCCACGGCCGTGTCACGTGGTGGACGTCACGACGGCAGGACGACGACCTCTTCCTCGGTCACCACGCCCTCGACGATGCGGTAGGAGCGCACCTCAGCCTTCTCCCCCAGCTCCTCACGGGTGGAGACCAGCACGTAGTGGGCGTTCGGCTCGGAGGCGTAGGAGACGTCGGTGCGCGAGGGGTAGGCCTCGGTCGAGGTGTGGGAGTGGTAGATGACCACCGGCTCCTCGTCGCGGTCGTCCATCTCGCGCCAGACCCGCAGCTGCTCCATGGAGTCGAACCGGTAGAACGTCGGCGACCGCTCGGCGTTCTCCATCGGGACGAAGCGCACCGGGGTGTCGGAGCCCTCGGGGCCCGCGATCACGCCGCAGGCCTCGTCCGGGTGGTCGGCCCGGGCGTGCGCGATCATCTTGTCGACCAGTTCCTGGGAGATCGTGAGCATGCCTGGAAGCTACCAAAGAGCGCGGACCAGGCTGTCCTGGAGGTAGGTCAGCCAGTCGTAGGTCACGTACGCCGGATAGCGGGGGTCGTCCTCGCCCATCCCGGCGATCTCGTCGTGCACCTCCTCGGTCACCTCCAGCCGGGTGCCGAGCGCCAGCCGCACGTCGTTCAGCGCCCGCATCCACGCCTGCGCCTGCTCCGCGGTGAGCTCCACCCGGCCGGGCGCGGCGGTCTCCAGCATGGTCTGCGCGTCGGAGCGCTTGCCGTCCCGCAGGGTCGCCTCGGTGTAGCGGCGGAACTCCGCCGACAGGTCGTCGTCGGCGTAGGCCGAGGGGAACAGCCGGGCCAGCACCGGGTCGGTGGGCAGCTCGGGCGAGCCGATCCCCAGGGCGCGCTCCAGCGGGTCGTCCCCGGTGGCGCCGGGCTCGACCAGATCCAGGATCTGGGAGACCAGCGAGCGCAGGACCGCGATCTCCGCGGCCTCGAAGCGGGCGGTCACGCCGCCGCCGCGCCCCGCGGCGAACCCACTGCTCATGCGTCCTGCTGCACGGTCGCCCACAGGCCGTAGGAGTGCATGATCTGCACGTCGCGCTCCATCTCCTCGCGGGTGCCGCTGGAGACCACCGCCCTGCCCTTGTGGTGCACGTCCAGCATCAGTTTCTCCGCCTTCTCCCGCGAGTAGCCGAAGACGGACTGGAAGACGTAGGTGACGTACGACATCAGGTTGACCGGGTCGTTCCAGACGATCGTCAGCCAGGGCAGATCCGGCCGGCTGTCGATCGACGGACGCTCGACCTCCATCGGAGCTGTGGTACCCACGTTCACCAGTCTGCCCTATCCCGGCCGTAGTCTTCGACTCGTGACGATGAGCATGAGCGGGGCGTTGCTGACGGATCACTACGAGCTGACGATGGTGCAGGCGGCGCTGCGCAGCGGGGCGGCCCACCGGCGCGCCGTGTTCGAGGTGTTCGCCCGGCAGCTGCCGGGCGGGCGGCGCTACGGGGTGGTCGCCGGGACCGGCCGGGTGCTCGACGCGCTGGAGCACTTCCGGTTCGGCGAGGACGAGCTCGCGTTCCTGGCCGGCGACCGGGTGGTGGACGACGCCACCCTGGACTTCCTGGCGGGTTACCGCTTCCGCGGCGACGTGCACGGCTACCGCGAGGGCGAGTGCTACTTCCCCGGCTCCCCGATCATGACTGTGGAGGGCACGTTCGCCGAGGCGGTGCTGCTGGAGACGCTGATCCTGTCCGTCCTCAACCACGACTGCGCGATCGCCACCGCCGCCTCCCGGATGGTCTGCGCCGCCGGCTCGCGGCCCCTCATCGAGATGGGCTCGCGGCGCACGCACGAGATGTCCGCCGTGGCGGCGGCCCGCGCCGCCTACCTGTGCGGGTTCGCCGCCACCTCCAACCTGATGGCCGGCCGGGTGTACGGCGTGCCGACCACGGGGACCGCGGCGCACGCGTTCACGCTGCTGCACGACTCCGAGGAGCAGGCGTTCGCCGCCCAGATCGCCTCCCTCGGCGCCGGCACCACGCTGCTGGTGGACACCTACGACGTGGCGCGGGCCGTACGGACCGCGGTCGAGCTCGCCGGTCCCGAGCTGGGAGCGGTCCGCATCGACTCTGGCGACCTGACCGAGGCCGCCCGCGAGGTCCGCGCGCAGCTCGACGCGCTGGGCGCGCACGGCACCCGGATCCTGGTCACCGGCGACCTCGACGAGTACGCCATCGCGGCGCTGGCCGCCGCCCCGGTGGACGGCTACGGCGTCGGGACCTCCCTGGTCACCGGTTCCGGCTCGCCGACCGCCGCCCTGGTCTACAAGCTCGTCGCCCGGGAGGGCTCCGCGGGCGCCCTCGAACCGGTGGCCAAGAGGTCCGTCGGCAAGCCCAGCCGGGGCGGACGGAAAGAGGCCTTCCGGCAGCTCGACGAGTCGGGCACGGCGGTCGCCGAGCTGGTCACGACCGCCGGGCGGCGGCCGCCCGGCGCGCGCCCGCTGCAGACTCCGCTGGTCCGGGGCGGCGAGGTCGTCGTGCGGGAGAAGCCGGAGGAGGCCCGCGCCCGGCACCGCGAGGCCTTCGCCGAGCTTCCCGTCACCGCCCACCAGCTCTCCCGGGGCGACACCGCGATCCCCACCGTGTTTGACTAGATGCCATGGCAACCGCGCTGATCATCGTCGACGTCCAGAACGACTTCTGCGAGGGCGGCAGCCTCGCCGTGGACGGCGGCGCCGAGGTCGCCGCCGCCATCTCCCGGCACGCGGCCTCGCACGGCTACGACCACGTCGTGGCCACCCGCGACTTCCACGTCGATCCCGGCGGCCACTTCGCCGCCGAGCCCGACTTCGTGACCTCGTGGCCGGCGCACTGCGTGGCCGGGACCCCCGGCGCCGGCTTCCACCCCGCCCTCGACACCGCACGGGTGGAGGAGGTGTTCAGCAAGGGGGCCCACGCGGCCGCCTACAGCGGTTTCGAAGGGACGTCGGCCGACGGCACCAGGCTGGCCGACTGGCTCGCCGAGCGCCACGTCCACGCGGTGGACGTCGTCGGCATCGCCACCGACCACTGCGTGCGCGCCACGGCGCTGGACGCCGTCGAGAACGGCCTGGCCGTGCACGTGCCGCTGGACCTCACCGCCGGGGTCGCCCGCCAGACCACCGAGGCCGCCCTGGCCGAGCTCGACTCGGCCGGAGTGGTCCTCACCGGCGCCCCGGTGGTCCGCGCGTCCTGACCCGCCCTCAGGCGGCCGGCGTCCTCGGGAAGCCGGTGATCCGGCCGGTCCTCCGGTCCGTCCTGCGGAAGCCCGCTGCGGGGATGCGGACGATCACCGATCGGCAAGGAAGCGGTAAACGCCTCAATCACCTGCTGCGACAGGAGTATGACGGAGAGTTGAACTCCTCATACCTCGCGGTGGTGACCACATGTTCGTGCTCGGTGTCTCCTGGCTGCTCCTGGCCCCCGTGTGCCTATGGCTGCTGCTCCGCGGCCGGGCCCGGCGCGGGTGACCGCCGTTCTGGCACTCGCCGCGCTGGAGGCGGCCACCGTCTGGCTCGACGCGGGGATGCCGTCCCAGGCGCCGGCCGCCCGGCCGTCGGCTCTGCGGACTCCGGTGCCCGAGGTCTCCCCGCCCGCCTCCGCCGGGCCCTCTCGACCCGCGGCGTCCGTACCCTCCCGGCCCGGGGCGACCGCGTCCCCCAGGCCCATGGCGCCCGCGCCCACCCGGCCGGAGAACGTGGTCGCACACCCGGCGTCCTGTTCCGCCGCCCCCCTCGTGCCCGAGGCGGCCCGGCTGATCACGCGCGGGGGCGCGCTCCGCGCGGTGGCGCTCTCCTGGACTGCCGCGGCGGACGGGTGCGACACCGCGACCGTCGTCGTGCGCCGCCGCGGGGCACGCTCCGGGTCTGGGTGCACGGGGGCGCGGCGGCGGAGCCGGCCCGCCGGGCGCCCGCCACGTTCCCGGTGAGCGTCACCGGCGGTACGGCCTCCGCGCAGGTCCGCCTCGTCCCGCCGCTGCCCGGCAGGACGGATCTCACCGCGGTCGACGGCCGCACCGGCCGGCCGATCGCCTGCGTTCGACCGGCGCGGCTTCCGGACGGCCGGGCCGCGCCGGCTGGATCGCCTCCCCTGGCGGCCTCCCCCGGGCGTCGAGCGGCCTTCGGCGCGGTCTAACGCGACCGCTGGGTGGCCCACTGGCGGATCTTGTCGATCCGCGCCTGGACCTGCTCGGCGGTCGCCTGGGCGATGGCCGGGCCGCCGCAGGCCCGCCGGAGCTCGGCGTGGATGACCCCGTGGGGCTGCCCGGTGCGGTGGTTCCACGCGCCGACCAGGCCGTTGAGCTCCTTGCGGAGGTTGGCGATCAGCTCGTGCGGGGCGAGCTGCGGCTCCTTCGGCTCGGGTCTGCTCCGGCCGGCCTTGAGCTGCTCCGACTGCCGCTTGCTGAGCAGGGTCCGCACCTGGTCGGGTTCCAGCAGGCCGGGCAGCCCGAGGAAGTCCTCCTCCTCCGGTGAGCCGGGTTCGGCGGCCGTGCCGAACTCACCGCCGTCGAAGAGCACCCGGTCGAAGGTGGCGACCGCCTCCAGGGTCTCAAACGGCAGCTCGTCACCCAGGACGTCGGGATTGTCCTTCTTGCGGTTGGCGTCCTCGACGAGGAAGTCGTCGAGCCCCTCCTCCGGCAGCTTGCGGTCGAGCACGTGGTCGCGCTCGGCCTCCATCTCCCCGGCCAGGCCCATCAGGGTCGGCACCGAGGGCAGGAACACCGAGGCCGTCTCGCCGCGCTTGCGGGCCCGGACGAAGCGGCCGACGGCCTGGGCGAAGAACAGCGGCGTCGAGGTGCTGGTGGCGTAGACGCCGACGGCCAGGCGCGGGATGTCGACGCCCTCGGAGACCATGCGGACCGCCACCAGCCAGCGGTCCTTCGACGCCGAGAACTGCTTGATCTTCTTGGACGCCTCGGGGTCGTCGGAGAGCACGACCGTGGCGCCCTCACCGGTGATGGCGCGGATGTGCCGGGCGTAGGCGCGGGCCGTCTCGTGGTCGGTGGAGATCACCAGGCCGCCCGCGTCGGGCACCCCCCGGCGGACCTCGGTCAGCCGCCGGTCGGCGGCCTGGAGCACCTGCCGGATCCAGTCGCCCTTGGGGTCGAGCGCGGCCTTCCACGCCTGGCCGAGCTGGTCCTTGGTGAGCGGGGTGCCGAGCGTCGCGGCGATCTCGTCGCCCGCGCGGGTGCGCCAGCGCATCTCGCCGGCGTAGGCGAGGAAGATGACCGGCCGGACGACGCCGTCGGCGAGCGCCGGGCCGTACCCGTAGGAGTAGTCGGAGACGCTCCGCCGCACGCCCTCGCCGTCCTCGGCGTAGGTGACGAACGGGATCGGGTTCACGTCGGACCGGAAGGGGGTGCCGGTCAGGGCCAGGCGGCGGGCGGCGGGCTCGAAGGCCTCGCGCACGCCGTCGCCCCAGGACTTGGCGTCGCCCGCGTGGTGGATCTCGTCGAAGATGACGAGCGTCTTGCGCGCCTCGGTGCGGGCGCGGTGCAGCGCCGGGTGCATCGAGACCTGGGCGTAGGTGACGGCCACCCCGGTGTAGTCGCGCGAGGTCGCGCCCTGGCTGTTCTTGAACTCGGGGTCGATCGCGATGCCGACCCGGCCGGCGGCGTCGGCCCACTGCTGCTTGAGGTGCTCGGTGGGGGTGACGATCGTCACCGCCCGGACGATCCCCCGCGACAGCAGGTCGCTGGCGATGCGCAGCGCGAAGGTCGTCTTGCCCGCGCCCGGTGTGGCGACCGCGAGGAAGTCGCGCGGCTCGCGCCTGAGGTAGAGGTCGAAGGCCTCCTGCTGCCAGGCGCGGAGCTTCGGCGCGGTGCCCCAGGCGGCCCTCTCGGGGTAGGAGGGAGGCAGGTGGGAGGCGGCGAAAGTGCTCATGCGCCCCTCCTCGCCTGACGGCCGGTCGGGGCGTCGACGGGCCTGCCGTGTCTGATGGTCCGCTCGCTTGGCTCACTCACAATCCCAACAGACTAATCTGCGCCACCGGCCGGGCGCGCCGATCGGCCGCGATCCCCGCACGGACCCGCCGGGAATCCGCCCCCGGCCGCACCGGGGCCGGGGACGCTCCGCCGCGGCCGTCTCCCCTCCGTACC
>NZ_CDRNDK010000030.1:0-30203 GCF_977012225.1 Planomonospora algeriensis
CGGCGGGCCAGGCCGCCGCCGGCGGCGATGGCCAGCCGGTTGGCCGCCCGCTCCCGGGCTGGTCCCGGCGGTGTAGAGCAGTACGGTCAGCTCCAGCCGCACGGCGCTGGGGAGCCGGTCGGCGACGTGCCGGGACAGGGTGTCGGTGGCCACGACGCCGAAGCCGGCACCGGGCAGCAGGGTCACCCCGCGCCGCCGCGCGTCGGTGTCGCGGGCGTAGACGGCCTCGAACACACCGGTCTCGTTGGCCACGTCGAGGTAGTGGGAACCGGCGCGCAGGCACGCCTGCAGCACCGGGGCGCTGGTGGCGGTGAACGGGCCGGCGGTCAGCAGCGTCAGCGGGGCGCGGGCGACCAGGCCGTCGAGTGCCGCGGGGTCATCGATGGCGGCCGCCGCCCAGTCCAGGCCGAGGCGCTCGGCCGGCGGCCGCAGCCGCTCGGGTGAGCGCCCGGCCAGGATGGGCCGGTGACCGCGGCGCACGGCGGCCTCGGCGATCAGGGTGCCGGTGGTGCCGGTGGCTCCGTAGAGAACGAACGTCATACCCCTCCTAAAAGTGAATGTTCACTATCATGGAGACGACGAAGGCGCCTGTCAACCACAAGGCCCCCTGCCGATTCGGCGCCAACGGGCACGTCGCCGCACCGATGCGGCCCGGCCGAACCGCCCGGCCCCTCGCCACGGAGACATCCGGTCACGCTGCAGATCACCTGACCGCACCGCGCCCACTTCCCTTCCGGTCAAGCAGCGATCGCCATTTATCTATTAATTCTGTTACTATCGTTTGCATGACGAGCGTTTCAGAAGTGAGCGATTCGCGGCATGTGGACGTGCTCATCGTCGGAGCGGGCCTGTCCGGCGTCGGCGCCGCGTGGCACCTGCAACGGCGCGGCTGGACTTATGCGGTGCTGGAAGCCCGGGACCGCCTCGGCGGCACCTGGGACCTGTTCCGCTACCCGGGCGTCCGTTCGGACTCCGACATGTTCACCCTCAGCTATCCGTTCCAGCCGTGGCGGGGCGCGAAATCGCTGGCCGACGGCGACAGCATCCGCCGCTACATCGAGGACACCGCCCGCGCGCACGGGATCGACCGGCACATCCGCCACGGAGTCGAAGTGGTCTCCGCCGCGTGGTCATGGAAAGGGCCCCGGTGGGTGGTCGAGACGCAGGAGGGCGGCCGCTCCCGGACCTGGACATGCTCGTTCCTCTACGTCTGCGCCGGTTACTACGACTACGCCCGAGGCCATCAGCCGAACTTCGCGGGCGCAGAACGCTTCGGCGGCCGGTTCGTGCATCCGCAGTTCTGGCCGGCAGACCTCGACGTGGCCGGCAAGCGGGTGGTGGTGATCGGCAGCGGGGCCACCGCGGTCACCCTCGTGCCCGCACTGGCCGAGACGGCGGCGCACGTCACGATGCTGCAGCGATCACCCACCTACCTGGCCTCCCAGCCCGCGGTCGATCGGACGGCCGACGCGCTGCGCCGCCTTCTTCCCGCCCGGTTCGCGCACGCGCTCATCCGCGGCAAGAACGTGCTGAGCAGTCAGCTGACCTACTGGCTGAGCCGGCGCTTCCCCGAGCAGACCAAGCGGTACCTGCGTGAGGGCCTCCTGCGCCTCCTGCCGGATCCGGCCTACCTGGACCGGCACTTCACCCCCCGGTACCAGCCGTGGGACCAGCGGTTGTGCGTGGTGCCCGACGGGGACTTCTTGCGGCAGGTGTCCGCCGGGCGGGCGTCGGTGGTCACCGACGAGATCGCCCGCTTCACCGCCGGCGGGATCGAACTGGAGTCGGGCGAATCCCTGGACGCCGACGTGGTCGTCTCCGCGACGGGGCTGTCGCTGGTCCCCCTGGGAGGGATCCGATTGTCGGTGGACGGGCGGGCGATCGACGTGGCGCAGACCACCGCCTACCGCGGGCTGATGCTCAGCGGCGTGCCCAACCTGGCCTTCTGCGTCGGCTACACCAACGCCTCCTGGACACTGCGGGCCGACCTCTCCTCGCGCTACGTCGTCCGGCTGCTGGATCACATGCGGCGGCGCGGCCTCACCACCGCGATGCCCGCCGCGCCGCCGCGGCAGGCCGGACGGCCCCTGCTCGGCCTGACCTCCACCTATGTTCAGCGCGCCGCGCACCTGTTCCCTCAGCAGGGCGAGCGCGACCCCTGGGCCGTCACTCAGAACTACCTCCTCGACCGGGCGAGATTCGCCTTCCTCGATCTTCGCAAAGGCATGGTCTTCGATGACTGAACCGAACAAGCGCACCGTGGTCGCCCTGGGCGGGGCCGGGGCGATGGGCAGGCCCGCGGTCGAAGTGCTGGCCGCCCGCGGCGACATCGCGGAACTGGTGATCGCCGACCGCGACCTGGCCGCCGCCGAGCGCCTGGCCGACCGGCTGGCGGGCGGCGCCACGCCGCTGACCCCGCATGCGGCCGACGCCACCGATCCCGTACGGCTGCGCGCCCTCTTCCAGGACGCGGACCTCGTCATCAACACCACCGGCCCCTTCTTCCGGCTCGGCGTGCCCGTCCTGCGGGCGGCGATCGACACCGGCACCGACTACGTCGACATCTGCGACGACTGGGAGCCCACGCTGGACATGCTCGCGCTGGACACCGAGGCGCACGACGCAGGCGTGATCGCCGTGATCGGCGCCGGGGCGAGCCCGGGCACCAGCAACATGCTGGCCGCACTCGCGGCCCGCGAACTGGACACCGTCGACGACCTTCACACGGCCTGGCCGGTGGACGTGCCCTTCGTCGGTGACGACCCGGCCGATGAGTCCGCCTCCGGCCTCTCCGCCGCCACCGTCCACTGGATGCAGCAGCTGTCCGGGACGATCAGGACGTGGAGCGCCGGCGAGCCCGCCGAACGGCCGCCCCTGGAAGCGATCACCCTGCACTACCCGGGACGGGGAAAGGGCACCGCCTACACCGTCGGCCACCCCGAGCCGGTGACGCTGCCGCGGACCCGCTCGGTCACCCGCGACTCGACCTGCGTCATGGTGGTCCGGCCGTTGACCGCCGCCTATCTGATGACCCTGCGCGACGACATCGACCGCGGAAGGCTGACCCTGGAGCAGGCCGCCGCCGAACTCGACGACCCGGCCGTGCGCCGCCTGGCCCGATCCGCCGTCCACCGGCTCTCACTGCGCGGACCCGGTGCGCTGCCCGCCTTCTTCGCGCTGGCCACCGGGACCCGTGACGGCCGGCCGCACACGATCGGAGCACGGCTCGTCGCCTCTCCCCGGGGAATGGCCAGAGCGACCGGAATCCCCCTGGCTCTGGCGGCCGGGCAGATCCTCGACGGGTCGGTCCGCACGCCCGGCGTCCACACTCCCGACGCGGTGCTCGACCCCGACCGGTACTTCGACGAGCTGGCCGCCCACACCGATCCTCCACGGGGCGGGCGCGGTCAGGTGGTCGAAGTGGACCGCGCCTGATGGCCGGCCCGACACTCCGCGGCGAGGTCGCCCCCGGGTGGCGACCGGTCCGCGAGGCCTTCGCCGCGATCATGCGCAGGCCGGGCGAACTCGGTGCGGGCCTGCACATCGTGCACCGCGGCGCGACCGCCGTCGACCTCTACGGCGGAAGCCACGGCCCGGACACCCGCCAGGTGATCTTCTCCGCGTCCAAGGGCGTCGCCGCCGCATGCCTGGCGGTCCTGGCCGACCGCGGCGAACTCGACTTCGAGTCCGCGGTGGCCAGGTACTGGCCGGAGTTCGGCCGCCACGGCAAGTCGCAGATCACCGTCGCGCAACTGCTGAGCCATCAGGCCGGGCTCATCGCACCCACACGTCCGGTCACTCTCGCCGAGGTGCTCGACGGGCGCCCCCTCGCCGACGCCCTGGCCGATGAGCGCCTGCGCTGGCCGCCGGGCCGGCCGCCTACCACGCGGTCACCTGGGGAACCCTCGCCGACGAGCTGGTGCGCCGCGTCACCGGCGGACGTCTCGGCGAGGTGCTCACCGAGCTGATCTGCCGCCCCCACGACCTGGCGATCAGCATCGGGACGCCCGACGGCCCGCCGCCCGCCCCGGTACACGCCGCCACCCGGGTTCCCCTCCTGGTACGGCTGACCACCACGATCTTCACCCGCCCCGGGACACCCCTGTGGCAGGCGATGACCGTACGCGGCGCCATCGACGAGGCGCCCGAGGTGTGGGTGCGCCGCCCGCAGACCCTCACCGCCCACCTTCCCGCCGCCAACGCCGTCGCCACCACACGAGCCTTGGCCCGGCTCTACGCCATGCTCCTGCCGGAGGCGGGTACCGCACTGGTCGGCGGGCGCACCCTGCGCGCCGCCGTACGGCCGCGCGTGGCCGGCAGGGACCGCGTCCTCGGCCTCGCCTCGGCCTTCGGATGCGGGTTCGCCCTGCCGAGCCGCGCCTGGCGGCTGGGGTCTGCGTCCGCCTTCGGCCACCCGGGAATCGGGGGCGCGCTCGGGCTCGCCGATCCCCGGCGCGGCCTCGCGCTGGCCTTCCTTCCCCGCTCCATGCCCCCCGACGCGCTGGACGACCCCCGCCACCGCATCCTGCTGGAGGCGGTGGCGAAGGTCATCGGGCCGTGAACACCGGTAAACTCCTTCCACACCGTCCGCCCGCACCGCCGTGGAAGGCCGCAGCATGAACGCCGCACCTCACCTGCCGGGCCCGGACGTGCAAGTCCCCACCCGGATGCTCGTCGAAGCGCTGGTGCGCGCCGACCTCACGGTCGACACCGGCGAGCTCTACGCCACCGGCAACCTGCTGGGCATGACCGACCAGCAGGTGCGCCTGTGCATCAAGCGGCTGGTCGCCGAAGGCCGCTTCCACCACGAAGGCCGGGGACGCAAAGGACTCCTGCGGGCCACCGGCCCCACCGAGCGGCTCCTGGGTTCCGACGTCGCGTTCATCGCCCACGCCTTCCGCCAGGACGCCGGGCTCGCCCCCTGGGACGGCACCTGGCACCTGGTCGCCTTCGCCGTTCCCGAGACCGCTCGCACCGCACGCGACACCCTGCGCGCCGCGCTCACCCACCTGGGCGGAGCACCCCTCCAGGGCGGCCTCTACCTCAGCGCCAACCCGTGGGAACCCTACGTCGAGGACCACGCCCGCCGCCTGGACGTCCTCGACCACCTCACCTTCGCCACGACCCGCGACCTGCGCCGGGGCCACCAGAACGATCCCGCCGCACTCGTGCGCGCCCTGTGGCCCCTGGACGAGATCGCCGAGCGCTATCACCGGCTCGCCGCCGTCGCCCGACCGCGCCTGGAGCGCCTCCGCGACCACACCGACCTGGCCGGAGCGCAGCGCCTGACCATCGCAGTGGAACTGGCCGCCGAATTCACCCGCGCCATGGAGCCCGACCCCCTCCTGCCGCCTCAGCTGCTCCCACAGCCCTGGCCCGGCAGCCAGGCACGCGCACTGGTCGCGCAGTGCTGGACCCTCCTGAACGAGAAAGCCGACCCCGACAGCGAGCACACCCGCCTCTTCCGCCTCTACAGCGACATGCAAAGCACAGCAGCGCCTCGCACGTGACCGGCACCGAGCCGCATGTTCCGACCGCGACCCATGGAAGCCGCAGACCGCTCCGCCGCGAGCCCTGCCCGACCGTCTCACAACCGAAGGGCATCGGCAGCGCCGGTGCCTCAGCCGAAGGCATTTCCACTCCGGGCGGACCAGACGCGGGCCTTGTCGCGACACCACCCGCCGCCCACCGACGGGGACATCGGCGACCATCCGGTCAGTGCCCCGCGCACCGGGCACGGCACTCGCTCGTCCCGCGTATGGGCCATCACCCGAACGAGATCATCTTCGTCCTCTCCGCTCTCGATGACCAGGGCAGAACCCGTAGTCCCGCACACGCACCTCAATGGTCTGAATGATCGTCTACGGGTGGTGCGCCGATCCTCTGAGGATGCCGCCGTTGACTGGACTCACCCAGGCACGCGTCACTTCCGGTGGGCGATATCCGTTGGACGCCTCCCCTCGAACTTGGGGTTGCTGCTCACCGGCGAGCGGTGAGGATCTCGGTGACGGCTCTGTCGGCGGAGCGGACGGCGCCGTCCATGTGGCCCTCCCACAGGTAGGAGGTCTCGGCGCCCGCCCAGTGCAAGGGTCCGACGGGGCGGGTCAGCCACGGGTGGTGGGATGCGAGCAGGCCCGGTGGCGGGGCGGGGACGCAACCGCTCTGCCAGGGTTCGGCCGTCCAGTCGTGTTCGAGGTAGTCCAGGCGGTCACGGACGCGCTCGCCGAAGAGCGCCTCCAGATCGTCGAGCACCTGGCGTTCACGCTCGGGGGTCGCACCGGACCGCAGGAGGTTCGGGTCGTCGACGGTGCTGAGGTCCACGAATGCCAGCAGGACACCCGGGGCGTCCGGATCGGGCGGGCTGACGTCGAAGGTCATGCGGGCCAGGCCTCGTTCGGTGATGGCGGCGCCGGTGAGGCCCTGATCTCGCCACCACGGCCGCGAGTAGACGAGATGGGCCTTGCCGGCGTGCCCCATCTGCCAGCGGCGTTGCAGATCGGCTCGGGCCGTGGGCAGCGGTGGGTCGTGCGCGATGGCCTGGGCGGTTGCGGGGTCCGTGGCGATGAGGACGTGGCGGGCGGTGATGGGGGCGCCGCCCGCCGGGCCCTTTACCCAGGCCGTGCGATCGGTGCGGCTGATATGGGTGACCGGGTGGCCGGTGAGGACCCGGCCGTCCAGGTCCGCTACCAGCCTGGTGGTCAGCGAGCCCGCGCCGCCGGCGATCCGGTATTTCAGCGCTCCGCTGACCTCGAGGAGTGAGCTGAGTCCGCCTGCTCCTCCGACGTGGGCGGCGAACGCCAGGAGCGACAGCGCGTCGGGCAGGCAGCCGAAACCACTGGCGGTCGCCGCCTCCAAGACCATCCGGCCCGCATGGGTGTGAACGTGACGGCGCATCCAGCCGCCGAAGGTCTGAGCGTCCAGGCGGCGGGCGTAAGCCCCGTGCCAGAGCGGAGGGCCGAGGCGACGGGCCATCCGGTCCAGGGCGTATTGGGCGCGCCCGAGGTCGAGCAGTCCGATCAGCCCGACCGGGGGGATGTTCCCCTGATAGCGGTAGGTCCTGCCGTCCACGTGCAGCAGGTTCGCCCCGTCGTCGTACTGCGGCACCAGCCCGATGCCCAGCTCCTCCAGCAGCGCGAGGACCGCTTTTTGACCAGGCCCCACCCAGGCCGCACCGGCATCGACGGAGACGCCCGTAGCGGAGGTCATGGTCAGCATCCGGCCGCCGGCACGGTCCTTGGCCTCACAGACGACGACGTTCACGCCCGCCTGGTGCAGCCGGCGCGCGGCGAGAAGCCCGGCCAGCCCGGCTCCCACGACGACCACGTCGACCTCGCCGAATCGAACGGCCGGCGGGTGGCCCGTGGTCGCGGCGTGTTCTCGCATGAGGTTCTCCTGTTCGGCGGGTCGGGTACGGGTCAGCAGGGCGGCGCGGCGGTCCAGCCGACGAGGACGCCGTCGCCGGAGGGCGGCAGCAGAGCACCGGCGATGCGGTGTGCCAGGTCGCGGAAGAAGCGGTCGGCGGCGATCACGGCCTCAGGTGGGCGTCAAAGAGCGCGTTCGGGGCCGCCCAGCACGTGGGCGAGCCCTGGTGCGAGCGGGCGCCGGTGCCCCCGACCATGTCGTTGATCAGCGCCATCGCCCCTGTCCGGGCCATGTCACCGGTCAGGCCGGTGACGCGCGCCAGGACGGTGACGGGTTCATCCGCTTTCGTTCCGGTGGCGCAGGCGAAGAACGGCGGGAGCGACTTCGGCCCTTTGGTGCCGGTAGCGCCGAGCCGGATGCTCCGATCGCGGCTCCACGAAAGCCGGGGAGGGCCGGGCCGCTCCGCTGCGAGCCCTGCCCGGCCCCGTAGCAGCCGAAGGCCGACGGCAGCGCATCGCCGGCGCCTCACGGTACCTGCTCGATCACAACGGCGACGGGCTTGAACCGTTCCGCCAGGTCGGCGAAGAACCGGTCGGGCTCGATGGCGGTTTCCGGCGGGCGGACCCCGGGTCGGGCCACGGTGCCGTCGAGTAGCTGGGCCAGCCCCAGAGCCACCGGGATCCCGGCGGCTCCGGCCATGTCGTTCATGAGCGCGTCCGTGCCGGTCAGGTGGGCCAGGACCGTGGCCAGGCGGCCGTTCTTGACTCCCGTGGCGGTGGCGAAGCACAGGGGCAGCGAGCCGGGGCCTTTGAACCTGAGGGACCGCACGGCGGCCCGCACGGCGCGCCGCATCGCGGGCTTGGCCAGGTCGGCGGCAGCCGTCTCATCGGTGAGCCTGCCGCTGGCGATGTCACTGCGCAGCACGTCCAGATAAGCCGCGGTTCCAGGCGGGAGCACCATGAGATTGGCCGAGTCTTTGACCGGCCGGTAGCTGCGCCGCAAGGTCCCCGGCTCGGGATGGCCGACGGTGTACGCGGTGCCCTTGCGGCCACCGGGCAGCGTGAGGGTGACCGGCCGCAGCGGTAGCCGCTGCACGAGCGCACCGTCGTGCACCACGGCGACCGTATCGCCGAGCTGCCGCATCCAGTGCACGACGGCCGCCATGGGACGGCCGTCCGGACCGCGCAGGCCGGTCTCTTCAGCGCCGGACGCCGGCAGCACATCGACAGGCCAGGCGGTGTAGAGATCGATCACGATGTCGAACCGGGCCACCGCCTTGGCCGCGAGCAGGTTGCTGATACCGGGATTGGCGCCCATACCTACCACGGCGCACACCCCTGCCGCGCGGGCGTCGGCGTCGAGGTCGAGCATCCGCAGAGTGGATTCCCCGTCGTCGCAGACGTTGATGTAGTGCGTACGGGTGCGGATCGCCGCCCGCAGTGCCACCGCGCCGTACCGGTGATACGGACCGATGGCGTTGAAGACGATGTCGGCCTCCTGCAGCGCCGCCTCCAATTCGGCCTCGTCGGTGACGTCCACCCGGCAGGCGCTCGTCCGCACCCGCGAATCGGCCAGTTCACGAACGAGCCGCCGCGCCGCGTCCAGGTCGCGGTCGGCGACGACGAGCTCCCGGACGCCCGGCAGCCCGGCGGCCGCCCGCACCGCGACCCGGCCCACCCTGCCCGCTCCCCCAAGAGCGAAGATTCTCATCACCCACCCCCGTCCGATCGCCACTAAAACTATCGCATGAATTACGATCGTATCTATGATGAAAGTATCACTGGTGGCGCTCTTCCGCGAGCGACCGATCAGCCGGCTCCTGGCCGTCGAGGCACTGGGCGCCCTGCCGATCAGCGCGCTGACTCTGCCCGCCTCGACTCCCGATCATCCCGCCGTGCCCGAGTGGGTACAGCTCCTCGGCCTGATGACGCTCCTGGTGCTGTACGGCACCGCGCTGTCCACCTGGCGCCTGATCGTGGCCGACGGGCTGCGCCCGACTCCGAAGACCCGCCGGCACATTCGCGACGACCGGCGACTCCGGCTGCTGGTGCTGGGCGGCCCGCCCGCCATGGTGATGCTCCTGTCGATCCCGCCTACCTGGACGGCGTTCTGGTTCACCCTCACGCTGACCACCCTGACCGGCGGCGCGGTGTCACTCACCCGGCTGGCGGCCATGCTCAGCGGCCGATCACCCGAAACGGCGATCGCCGGCCACACCGGCCACGCGACCGCCGGCCCCGCATACCTGACCACTGACAGGCCCTCGTGATCCGGGAGCTCGGCGGCACGCACAACAGCCAGAAACACCACCGGCTCAAGGCCAAGCCGGCTCGCAGAAAGTGAACCGCCCCGGGTTTGATGGAGACATTGATGTCCTATACGCCCCGTCCGATGGAGGCGATGTTCACACGCCGCGATGCGGTGCCGTCATCGATGACGGCACCGGCCGGCTACGGGTCATCTGGTCGCCGGTTCGCGTTCCGGATCGGCGGAGTCCGACGGTGATGGGCACGGCGGCGATGTCAGGCGGGGCGGGCGCGGGTCTTCGCTCCGGTGGCGATGCGGTAGGCGGCGGAGATGAGTTCGCTCTCCACCCGCTTGTTCCCGGTGAACATCTGGTTGACGGTGCCGGTGACGGAGGTCTTCGTGCCGGGCTCGTAGAGCATGAAGGCGCCGTGCGCACCCAGATGACCCCAGAGCGTCGTCTTCCCCTCCTGGATGCGCATGATGCCCAGGCCGTAGCCGCCCTCGCTGTGCGCGGTGGCCTGCAGCATGGCGTCGAGCGTCCGGGCGTGCTCGAAGACCCGGCCCTCGAACAGGCCGCGGATGAACCGGGCCAGGTCGGCGCCGGTGGAGACCAGGCCGCCGCCGCCGAAGGTGTCGTAGGTGGGGTTCCAGTGCCTGAAGTCCAGGTCGAGGACGTAGGGGTGCGACAGCCGCCCGCGGTGGGGCTCCCAGTGCTCCAGATAGGTCGCGCGCATGTCCAGCGGCTGCAGGATCTCCTGGCGGTAGACCTGGTGCAGGCGCTTGCCGGCGGCTTTTTCGATGATGAGCCCGGCCAGCACGTAGCCCGTGCCGGAGTAGTGGTACCCCTTTCCCGGCTGGAACGCGGGAGGAAGCCGCAGCCCCCGTTCGGCCAGCTCGCGGGGTGTCCAGATGCGGCGGGGGGCGGTGAAGACCTCGCTCATCCATGACGGGTCGTCGGTGACGTAGTCGGCGATGCCGGAGGTGTGGTCGAGCAGCTGCCGGAGGGTGATGCGCGAGCCGTACCGGATCTTCTTCATCAGGGCGGGGTCGAGGTGCTCGCCGATCGTGTCGTCGAGGCGGAGCTCGCCCTGCTCGACGAGTCGGAGGGCCGCCACCGCGGTGAAGGTCTTGGTGACGCTGGCGTGCGGAAGGCGTCGCCGGGGCGCAGCCTGCCTCCGCCGAGGGCGAAGCGGCCGGTGGCGCCGGTGAAGCGCGTACCGGGCGTCCAGACGTCCAGCACGATTCCGGGGATGGGGGTTCTGACATGACCCGGGACGGGCGACTCGTCCTCGGGCAGGTCCGGCAGGGGGGTGGCGGCGATCCTGTCGATGAGGCACTGGTAGGACAAGGGATCGTTCGCGCCGGTGTCGGCTCTGGCCGCTGCAGGCGCCAGCACGGCCAGGGCGGCGACGGTGATCACGGCGAGTTTCACGGAACGCACAAGGAATTCCTTCCGAGAGGACGGAACGGATGCCTATGAAAGATCGATGCCTATGAAAGATCGCGGAAGACGGGCCCGCGGCGGATCAGGGTGATCCCCCGCTCCTCCCTGAGCGGCACGATCCGGCTGCGACTTCAGGAGGAGGCCGAACGGCCGATCGAGGCGGAGCGGGTATCCCGGACGAAGGCGACGACCCTACGCCGCTTGAACCTGCTCGAGTGCGTTTCGAGCATCGTCTGACGTGTTGTGGAGCGGGTCGGCCGATCGGTGCCCGGCTCATTCATCGGTGCGTGCCGCTCTCCGGAGTTCAGAACCGCGTCCAACTCCTCTCAATCCCCGCATCCGCCTGCCGATGAGAAGCCGTACCACATTGCAAACATGAGGAGACATCCGTGATGAAACTGTCCGATCTGGGGGTCGCGAAGCGGTTGGGTCTCATCGTCGGCGTCGGCGTGCTCAGCCTGGGCACCGTGGCCGGCATCGGCGCGGTCAGCCAGAACCGACTCGCCGACCAGTCGGAGCTGGTCGCCAACCTGGAGGCCGCCACCGCGGCGCTCAACCACCTGGACACCCGCGCGGTCGAGCTGAAGGTCGGCGGATACCTCGCGCTCGCCGGCAGCGACATCGACCAGCTGGTCGACGAGGAGGTACCCGGCGACATCGACAGCCTCAACAAGGCCGTGGCCGCCTTCGACGCGCTGGAGCTGCCCGCCGACCTGGAGGCGAAGTTCGAGGAGGTGCGCCGCAACATCGAACCGATGAACCGGTTCATGACCGACTTCGTCGCCGCGGGCCGGCGCGATCCGGCCTCCATGCAGGGCGGGATAGAGAAGATCCACGCGCAGAACGACCTCATCGACACGCCGCTGGACGAGCTGAAGGAAGAACTCGGCCCGCGCACCGCGCAGGCCCAGACCGACCTGCACGACATGGTCGCCTCCATGCGCACGCTGTCGATCGTCGTCGCCCTGCTGGCCGCGGCGCTGCTGGTGGGGCTGTCGATCCCGCTGGTGAAGTCGATCACCCGGCCGATCGGCCGGGTGGGCCGGGCGGTCGCGGCTCTGGCCGCCGGTGACCTGACCGTCCGCTCGGAGGTGACCAGCGCCGACGAGCTCGGCCGGATGGCCGCCGGACTGGATGGAGCGATTGAGGCGCTGAGCGCGTCGATGCGCCAGATCTCGGGCAACGCGACCACGCTGGCCGGCGCGTCGGCGGAGCTGACCACCGTGGCGAGCGGCATCGCCGGCGCGGTGGACGACACCACCGCCCGCACCCGCGCCGCCTCCGCGCAGTCGCAGGAGGTCTCCCGGCACGTGCAGACGGTCGCGGCCGGCTCCGAGGAGATGGGGCAGTCGATCCG
The DNA here is from genome assembly GCF_977012225.1 of Planomonospora algeriensis. Classification (NCBI taxonomy): domain Bacteria; kingdom Bacillati; phylum Actinomycetota; class Actinomycetes; order Streptosporangiales; family Streptosporangiaceae; genus Planomonospora; species Planomonospora algeriensis. Next base: position 12,411 of record NZ_CDRNDK010000030.1, read on the forward strand.
GGAGATCGCCCAGAGCACCAGCGAGGCGGCGCGGATCGCCTCCTCGGCGGTGAGCGAGGCGGAGCGGGCCACCCGGACGATCGCCACCCTGGGCGAGTCGTCGGCCCAGATCGGGCAGGTGCTGAAGCTGATCACCTCGATCGCCGAGCAGACCAACCTGCTCGCACTGAACGCCACCATCGAGGCCGCCCGCGCCGGTGAGATGGGCAAGGGCTTCGCCGTGGTCGCCGGCGAGGTCAAGGACCTGGCGCAGGAGACGGCCAAGGCCACCGACGACATCAGCACCCGGGTCGCGGCGATCCAGCGCGACACCGAGGGCGCTGTCGAGGTCATCGCGAAGATCAGCGACGTGATCGCCAAGATCAACGAGTACCAGACGACGATCGCCAGCGCGGTGGAGGAGCAGACCGCCACCACCCAGGAGATGAGCCGCGGGATCACCGACGCAGCCGCGGGCTCCGACCGGATCGCCCACGACATCGGCGAGGTCGCTGCGGCCGGCGGCCAGTCCCTGCGGGGCGCCCGCCAGGCCGAGCAGGCCAGCGGCGAGGTCGCCCGGACCGCTGATGAGCTGCGGGAGCTGGTCGGACGGTTCCGGCTGAACTGAGCTGAACGGCCGCGCCTCCTCTTGGCGGTGAGGCGGTCGTCATGCTACCGGGCACGTCACTGAGCAGGGGCTTTACCGCCGTCGCTGCCCGACTCGCCTGATGAATGTCTGATGCTCCCGGCTGATCCGCCGGGAGCATCAGACATTTGGGTAAGGGATCCCCTGAGAGGATCCGGCGCTGCCATACGGCCGGATGCGAGCCTCAGCGGGGCCCGGACGCCACTGACGACATCGTCACGCCATTGAAGCCACCCACCTGGGCGCGCGCCTGCCGAAGTTCCCGGCTTCCCGCATGAGATCCTGTACGACGACCCTGAACTGCGGGACGACCGCGATCCGTTCACCTCCGGTGCTCCCGCCGGGCGGACCTACAGCGAGGCGGCGCGCACGCCCCGGCCGCAGTACCCGGGCCCGCACTCGGGGAGATCCGCACAGCCGTCGAAGCGGTGCTGGTCTTGGTCGACAACGGATGGTCACCGCCCGGTGAGGTATGGGAAGCCATGAAGCGAGGCCTCGCGGTGGTCAAGACGAGATGAAGCCACGACTGCCGCAACGTCGACTGACACCGCCCGCGATTGGCGCCGCTGCAGCCGGTCCCTCGCTGATCTGTACTTCCTCCTCTCGCCTCCTCACCCCGCAGGCGACGGCCTCATTCGCAGAGCAGACGGCTGCGTCGTCGCCGGTGGGGCCGGCAAGCTCAGGCGGGAAAACCGCTGGCGCACCAGAAAGACGATCACTGAGGTCCTGGACCGTCGAGATCTTCGGTGGCGACTGCGCCCACGAGTCGGCCGAACTGTACGGCGTGCGCGCCAATGCCGGATCGCCGCCCATCGGCGCGTTCGTCTTCTACGACTGCTGGGCCCGATCTCCGGTGAGCACAGGAACTGGGGGCACGTGGGCCTGTCACTCGGTGACGAGCAGATCATCCACGCCTGGGATGAGGTGCGGATCGATGCTGAATCCGATCCGTCCCGGTGCGGGCACCCGTCAAGGATCACGACCATGCGGCGGCACGGGACGGCACGCCCCCGTGGGTACCCGCGACCCCTTCACCTTCCGAAGGCGTCCGCACCCGGCTGCCGCACCATGTAGACATCGATCGGGTCCTGCGCCTCCACGGTGAATCCGTGGCGCTCGTACAGCCGCCGGGCGGCGCTGCCCCGCAGGACGTTCAGGCGAACGGGCACGCCGTCGGCGTCGATCCGGTCCAGCAGTGTCCGCAGGACGGCCGATCCGAGCCCTCGGCCCTGCAGACTCGGCGCGAGGTAGAAATGCTCCAGCCACCGCCCGTCGGTGGCCGGCCGTACCGTGATGCAGCCCGCGAAGGCGCCGTCGGCCACGATGACCGACGTGTGCTGCGGGGAGAAGGAGTCCCGCAGCCGCTGCCGGACCCGGTGCTCATCGAACCGGCCCAGCCGCTCCAGGTCCGGGCGCATCACCGTCGCTCGCAGCTCCGCGATCACCTCGACATCCGCTGGCTCAGCGGAACGCAGCGTCCATTCCACGGGACGGGCCGGTCCGGTCCCGGGCGTCGCCCGGCCCGGCCGCATCCCGTCCGTCCGCGTACTCGTTTCCATGGTCGCAGTATGCCGAACGGCCCTGCGACCGCGCGCAGCGAGATCGTTCACCGACGCAGCCGGCCCGGTCGAGAACGAAGGGCGGGTGGATCACCGCCCATGGGGTCGACGGCGAGGTCGGCGGTGGTCGGCCACCGCATGGACGGTCACCGGCCGAGCCATGCCCGGTCGGCGGCGGGCAGCCAGGCATGCGGGGGAAGGGCCGTCGACACCGGACCGGTCAGCCGGTCGATGACCGATTCGGGTATGCGCCGCCGCCACATGGCCGTCCAAGCGAACACCGGTGCGGGCGCGGTGATCGGAACGATGCGTAGCCGATCGTCGCGCGGCGGCGGCATGCGCAGGCCGTAGAAGGTGGCGGTAGTGGGATCACCGGCGGTCTGGTCGAGGAAGTGATCGAACCCCAGATTCGATCCGGTCTGGTCCACCACGATGCCGAAAGCGGCGGTCAGCTCATCGAGGAGGCTCACCCAGTCCGTTGGGGCGTCGTGTATGGGGAAGCGCAACACGGTACCGGCCAGCTCGGCCATGGTGACCTCCTCACGCGCCCACAGAGGGTGTTCCGCGCCCAGGAGCAATCCGACGGGTTCCAGCAGGACGCACCGGCGCCGCAGGTCGGCGGGCCACGGGAGAGCCGACGCCCGCCCGAACGCGACGTCCACCTCACCGCTGCGCAGAGCGTCGACCGCCGTTCGGCGGGCTCCGCGAGCGGTGATCTCCAGACGCAGGGCGGGATCTTGGTCGAGGGCGCGTCGGACCAGGCCGACGGCGGCGGTGTGCTCGTCCATCACATCCACGCGCACCGGGCCGCCGATTCCGGCGCGGCCGCGGCGGCGGCGTCGACGGCCTCCACCACCTCGTGGGCGTGCGGCAGGAACCGCTCGCCGGCGGCGGTCAACCCCACGCTGCGCCGGTCCCGTTCCAGCAGGCGGGCACCGAGGATCTCCTCCAGCCGGGCGATCCGTTTCGACAGCGCCTGCTGTGTGATGAACAGCCGGTCGGCGGCCCGGCCGAAGTGACATTCCTCGGCGGTCACCGCGAAGGCCCGCATGAGTGCCGTGTCGAGATCCACCTGGCCAACCTGCGGTGACAACCCGCCGTTGTCAACTCGGCCGGATCAGTCGTTGGACGAGGCCCGCGCCGGGGCGGTCCACTGCACCCATGACCTGCATCCACGTCCTGACGGCCCGGTGCCCCGCCCCCGGCGTCCGCCCCCGCCGTCCTTTGCGCCGTCCGTACCGATTCGCGGCGGTGCGCTGATGGGCACCCGCGGAAAAAGGATCGCGCTGATGGAGCCGGTCCGCCTGGGCGGGACCACCCAGTGGCTGCACATCCGGGGTGAGGACCGCGGCAACCCGGTGCTGCTGTTCCTGCACGGCGGTCCGGGCAACCCGTACATGGGATTCGCGCACATGTTCCAGAAGGAGCTGGAGAAGCACTTCACGGTGGTGCAGTGGGATCAGCGGGGCAGCGGCAAGTCGTTTCCCGGCACCCTGCAGGAGTCCCTCACCGTCGCGCAGTTCGAGGCGGACACGCACGAACTGGTGCTGTTGCTGTGCGAGCGGTTCCGCACCGGCAAGATCTACCTGGCAGGGCATTCCTGGGGCGCATACCTGGGGCTGACCGAGGCGAGGCGGCACCCGGAGAACCTGCACGCCTACATCGGCACGGGCCAGCTGATCAACCTGCTCCGGCAGGAGACCGCCTCGCACCGCTACCTGCTCGATGAGGCCGCCCGGCGCGGGCAGTCCGACGCCCTGGCGGCGCTGGAGGGCCTCGGCTACCCGCCCTACCGGCAGGCCGCCCGCGACATGGGCGTCAAGTACTCGTGGATGTGGAAGTTCGGCGGCATGCTGAGCGGGCGGCGCGGGCCCTTTCGTCTCGTCCGGGCCATGCTGCTGTCGCGGACGTACTCGCTGCGGGACATGGCCGGCTTCGTGAAAGGCATGTCGTTCACCATCGAGGGACTGGCCCGCAACGAGGGCGAGGACTTCTGGAAACTGGCCGCACCCGATCCCGTACCGGCGTTCGAGGTTCCCGTCTTCTTCATCATGGGGACGCACGATCGTGTCACCCCGCTGCCGCTGGTGGCGGAGTACGCCGCCAAGGCCACCGCGCCGGTGATGGAGGTCTGCACCATGGAGGGCGCGGGCCACTTCGCGTTCCTGGAGGACCCGGAGAGATTCACGCGGACGATGCGCCGGATCCTCATCGAAACTTCATAGGTCTTGTAGCGAATGAAGAGGCGTCCACGAGCAGACGGCAGGCTGCGAGCTGCCCTGGGTACACTGATGTATCCCGGCTTCAGTGAACGTCTGCATGCTCATGGTCGACGCCGAGGGGTTCCTCGGCGGTCCTGGTGCGGGTCAGGTAGACGTAGGCCAGCGCGCCGAGGAACAGGACGATCGACGTCCACTGGTTGAGCCGCATCCCGAGGATCTCGTTGGCCGGGTCGACACGCAGGCCTTCGATCCAGAACCGGCCCGCGGTGTAGCCTGCCACGTACAGGGCGAACAGGCGGCCGTGCCGCAGCGCGAAGCGGCCGCCGATCCAGATCAGCGCCAATGCCAGGCCCAGGTTCCACGAGGTCGCCGTGTGCCATGCCCGTGGCTATCAGTGGCAGAACCGTGGCGTGCAGGTGAATCCGCAACCTCATCTGAACTCAGAACAGGCTCTAGTGGCCGAGGATCCCGGCGGCTTCACGGATCTTCGCCCCGCCGTATTCGCCGCGGTCGACGCATATCGGGCACGGAGGCGTGCCGTGGGCGTCCGGCCGGTACCTCCAGCCGGTCACCTGGTTCACGGAGCGGATGCGGTGGATCTCCTTGGCGGCGACCGCACGGGGGACGAAGACCTCGTACCCTCGGGGATCGTCATGCTCAAGGATCAGGGCGGCGGCCTCAGCGCCGGAGACCTGCGTGTGCCCCAGCCCGTAGTGCCCGGCATAGACCGGCTCGCCGTCAGGGATCCGGAAGTCGACGGCGACCACCGTGCGCCGCCCGAAACGCCGCAGTTCCCTGGTCCACTGGTGCGTCGCCTGGTAGGACGGCACGATCGGCAGGCAGTACACGCCAAGCAGGTCGTGGTACCGGCTCTGCGCCCTGATCCCGGCACGCCGTACCGAGCGGACGTTCTTGGCCTCCGTGAGGTGGACGAACACAGTCATGAGCCGGATATTTCAGGACGCGGCAGTGCGCCTACCGGGAACATCCTGCGCCTTCCGCGATCACCATCAGCATGGCCCACAGCCTACGCGCCGAACACGCCCGGGCCAATGGAGTTTCCTGCGGATCGGACGGCAGTACCGTTCCCGGCGTCTCCGATGTCGTTCACGTCCGGGGCGACCCCCTGCTCATCTCCGGGCAGGCCGCCAGGGACGTCCGCGGTGAGGTGCCCTACGATTTCGCCCCGGGGCTCGACATCGCTTTCACCCAGGTCGCCGGAGCACCGCACCGGGCCGGCGCCACCGTCTCCGGCCTGGCCGGATCACCGTCCATGTCCATGATCTTCCTATGGGCGTCGTCGGTCGCGAACATCGGGCGGGCCTCCGGGCCGGAGCCGGTCACGGGCCCGGCGGCCCGGATCCTGCGGCGGGGTACGGCCGCAGCAGGCCGTCGAGCAGCCGCTGGAGGTTCTCGGTGTACCAGTCTCCGCTGGGTCCGGGCGGGAACGCCGCCATCGTCCTGGCGAGCGCGGGGTGGAAGGCGGGATCGGCGGCGCGCACCATCCGGTGCGCGAAACTGGCCGCGGTGTCGTCCAGGTGGGCGTCGAGCAGTTCGCCCGCGGTGTAGTGCCACAGCAGCGCGTAGGCGACCATCGCGTCGCGCGGGGCCAGTCCCGCCTGGTGCAGGGCGGCGAAGACGCGTTCCAGAGCGGCCATGATCGACGGGCCGGCCAGCTTGTCGGTGACGATGAGCGGCACCGCCCACGGGTCCCGGCGCAGTGCGTCGTGGAGGGCGGTGAACACCGCCGTGACCTCCGCGCGCGGGTCGCCGACGGGCTCCGGCAGCTCGATCCCCTCGGCGACCTCGTCCAGCATCGCCACCAGCAGGGTCTCGCGGTCTCGGATGTGCCGGTAGAGCGACATCGGAGCGGTGCCGAGCTCCTCGGCGAGGCGCCGCATGGTCACCGCGGCCGGCCCTTCGGCCCGCACCAGCCGCAGCGCGCACTCGACGATCATCTCGGGATTGAGGCGTCGCCGAGGGCGGCCGGCGGCCGCCGGCTCAGAGGTGCTCATGACGTGGGAGATCCCCTCGGAGGTGGGCAGGTCCGCCGCACCGCCCGCCCCGGCCTTCCTCGGTAGGGTGAGGTGGTACGGGAACGGTGACCGGACCCCTGTCCGGGCGGCGCGCCGCGAACCGTTCTAGCACGCTTCCGCCGGAGCGGCGCGCACAGCCCCCGGTGGCGCGCCTCCGCCGGGGGCTGTGCGCACCCGCCGGATCACGGTGTGCGCGGTTCGGCCCCGGAGGTCGGGACGCGCCAGTGGCGCGCCCGGCTTTGCGCCGCCCACATCCCGGCGTACCGGCCGCCGGCGGACAGCAGGTCCCGGTGCGTGCCGCGCTCTGCGATCCGGCCGCCGTCGAGCACCAGGATCTGGTCCGCCGCCACCACGGTGGAGAGCCGGTGCGCGATGACGAGCACCGTCTTGTCCCGCACCAGCGCGTCGATGGCCCGTTGCACGGCGACCTCGCTCTCGGTGTCCAGCGCCGCGGTGGGCTCGTCCAGCAGCACGATGGGCGCGTCCTTGAGGATCGCCCGGGCGATCGAGATCCGCTGCCGCTCGCCGCCGGACAGCGATCCGCCGATCTCGCCGACGCGGGTGTCGTAGCCGTGCGGCAGCCGGGAGACGAACTCGTGCACGTTGGCCGCGCGGGCCGCGGCCTCGATCTCCTCCTCGGTCGCCTCCGGGCGGGCCATCGCGATGTTGGCCCGGATCGTGTCGTCGAACAGGTAGACGTCCTGGAAGACCACGGAGACGTGCCGGTAGATCTCCACCGGGTCCAGCTCGCGCAGGTCCGCGCCGCCGATCCGGACGGTGCCCGCGGCGGGGTCGTCGTAGCGGGTCAACAGCTTGGTGACCGTCGTCTTGCCCGATCCGGACGGCCCTACGAGCGCGGTCAGGCTCCGCTGCGGTGCGGTGAAGGACACCTCCCGCAGCACCGGCGCCGACTCGTCGTAGCCGAAGGCGACGCCGTCGAAGGAGAGGTCGAAACTCCGGATCCGCTTGCCGGGGGCGCCGACCGGCAGGGGACGGCTGTCGAGGATCTCGCCCACCCGCTCCAGCGCGGAGTCGGTCAGTTCGAACACCGAGGTCATGGTGGAGGCGGTGGCCAGCGGCTCGGCGAACCGGACCGCGCCGGCGACCACGGCCAGCAGCAGGGGCGGTGCCATCCGGAGGTCCAGGACCAGCGCCGCGCCGACCGCCGTCATGGCCACCAGGCAGAGCTGCACCGCGCTGGAGGCCAGCAGGCCGGGCCAGGTGAGCCGGTTCTGCATGGCGCTCATCTCCTCCCCCTGCTCCGCCAGCGCGGCCGCCAACCGGTGTGAGGAGGGTCCCACCTGGCCCGCCGCCTTGAGCACGGCCAGACCCTGGACGTACTCCACGATCCGGTCGGCCGCCCGCGCGTCGGCCGCGTCCACCCGCCGGAAACCCGTCCCGGACGCCCGCTGGATGCGGCGCACGAAGAAGGCCGCGAACGGGGTGGAGACGGCGAGCACCAGGCCGAGCCGCCAGTCGACGGCGAGGATCACCACGCCGAGTACGAGGGGTACGGTGACCAACTGCAGGAACATCAGGCCCATGGTGGACACGCCCGTGGTGGCGTTGGCGACGTTGCCGCCGACCACGGTGGTCAGGTCGCCTGCGGCCCGCCGCTGGAGCTCCCGCAGGGGCATGGCGCGCAGCCTGGCGCCCAGGCGCAGCCGTACGTCGGCGAGCACGTCGGCCCACCGGCCGTACTGGAAGCGCAGCTCGTGCAGGCGCAGCGCGGTCTCGGCCGCGTAGCAGGCGGCGAACACGCCGAACCAGCGCCACGCGGCTGCGGCGTCGACGTGCGGCCGGGTCAGCTCGTACAGCAGGGGGATCAGGACGGCGTACGCCGCGGCCGCGGCGACGGAGGCTCCCAGGGACGACAGCAGGGTGCGCCGGTACTCCCTCCGGTAGGCGCCCGCCGACAGCATCATCAGGCGCAGGATCCGCCTCATCGGTTCGTCTCCTTCGCGGTCGGGTTCAGGCCCCAGTCACGGGCCCGCTCGTGGTGGGCCCAGAGCCGGGCGTAGCGGCCGCCGGCCTCCAGGAGATGCCGGTGGGTTCCCCGTTCGACGATCCTGCCCCGGTCCAGGACGGCGATCTGGTCGGCGTCGGCCACCGTGGACAGGCGGTGGGCGATCACCAGGACGGTCCGGCCGCGGGTCAGCTCGGCGATCGCGTCCTGGATTGCCGCCTCGTTCTCCGGATCGGCGAACGCGGTGGCCTCGTCCAGGATGACGACGGGTGCGTCCGACAGCAGCGCGCGGGCGATGGTGACGCGCTGGCGCTGGCCGCCCGACAGGCGCGCGCCCCGCTCCCCCACCGGGGTGTCGTAGCCCTGCGGGAGCTCGTTCACGATGAAGTCGTGCGCCCGGGCCGCTCGGGCGGCCGCCCGCACCTGCTCGTCGGTGGCCTCCGGACGGGCCAGGCGGATGTTCTCGGCGACCGTGTCGGCCAGCAGGAACGGGTCCTGGAAGACCAGCGCGACGTGGCGGAGCAGGACCTCGGTGGGGATCCGCCGGACGTCGACGCCGCCGACGAGCACCTCCCCCTCGGAGACGTCCCAGAACCGGGGGATGAGCCGCGCGACGGTGGACTTACCCGATCCGGAGGCGCCGACCAGCGCGCACACCGTGCCGGCCGGGACGTCCAGGTCGACGCCGTCCAGCGCGGGCCGGGCGTCCGGCCCGCCGGATCCGTAGGAGAACCGCACGCCGCGCAGCCGGATGGAGCCGTCCCGCGGCCGCAGAGGGTGTTCGGGTTCGGGCAGCGGTGCGATGTCCAGCACTGCGGTGATCCGGGCGGCGCCGGCCTTGGACTCGTTGATGTGGTGCGACAGGAACATCAGCGGCATCACGGACTCGACGGGCAGCGTGCCGATGACCAGCGCGCCGAGCAGCTGCGCCGGGAACATCTCCCCCGCGGCCGTCAGCCAGATGCCGGTCGCGAGCACGACCAGCAGGGTCGGCAGCGGGGCCATCACGATCCGAGAGAAGATCATGGCGGTCCTGCTGCTGTCCTGCCAGGCCGCGGTGGCCCGGCTGAAGTCCCGCACCCGCTCGGCGAACCTGCGGAACGACACGGTCCCGTCGTCGAAGGTGCGCACCACCGGCATGCCCTGGACGAACTCCACCACGGCGGCGTTGATCGCCTCATTGGCCTCGTCGTAGCGCCGTCGCGTCTGCGCGTAGTCCTTCGTGGCCAGCCGCATGCCGACCGCCACGAACGGGCCGAGCGCCAGTACGGCCAGCAGCAGCCGCCAGTCGAGCACGGCGAGCGCGACCAGAGCCGCCACCGGTTGCGCGAGGCCGAACCCGGCCAGCGGGACGGCGTCCGCCACCGCGATGTGCAGGGCGCGGACGTCGTCCTGGACGACCTTCTTCACCGCTCCCGACCCCAGTCGCTGGACCTCTCCCAGCGGGACGCGCCCCAGGTGCTCGGCCAGACGGGTGCGGAGGATCACCTCCAGGTCGAAGGAGGCCAGGTGCGAGACGCGAAACGACAGCGCCCGCAGGGCGAACCGGGCCAGCAAGCCGGCGAGCGCGCCGGTCAGGAGCAGCGTCACCGTCGCCCCGTCGGGGTCGGCGGCCAGCAGCTCGCGCAGGGCCAGCGCGATCAGCGTGAATCCGGCCACTCCGAGCACGGCCGCCGACGCCGCCACCGCCACCGCGGTCACCAGGCGGGGCCTGACCGGCTCCAGCACGCGGGATAACGCGCTGCCGGGATCCGGCCCGGCGGGAAGAGGGCTGTCCTGCTCAGCCGATGGCGTCTCTGGAGCGGTCGTAACGGACATCGCTACCTCCTCGATCTCACATATGCGTACCTAGTACGCACGGGGAAAGCTCGATTGGGGGTTATGCAGGCCGAAGAATCTGCACTTCCATCTTCAGCTGGCAATGATTATCGATGATTTGGGTTAGGCTAGCCTAAATTAAGCGTACAGCGTTATCAACTCCTGGAGGTCGTCGATGTCCCTTTCGCGACGTGAGGTGTTACGCATGGGCGGGGTGGCCGCAGGCATCGCGCTCGGCTGGCCGGTGCTCGGCGCGTGCGGCTCTCCCCCCACCGGCGCCGTACGCCCCGCGGAGAGCGGGGGCACCGCCGCGCCGCGGCGCGGCGGGACCGTCCGGCTGGCCTTCACCGGAGGCGGCGCCACCGAGACGTTGGACCCGCTGTCGGCCTACAGCCCTGCGGACCTGGTCCGCACCCTGGTCGTGTTCGACCGGCTGTTCACCGTCACCGGCGGCGCGGTGGCCCCCTCCCTCGCGGTCGGCGCCGAACCCGAAGCCGACGGCCGATCCTTCACGCTCACCCTGCGGGAAGGCGTCACCTGGCACGACGGCTCGCCGCTCAGCGCCCGGGACGTGCTCTACAGCCTCCGCTATCTCGCCTCGCCCGACCGCTCCTACCCCAGCGAGCTGCTGACCTACTTAGACGTCCGCAAGACCGAGGTCACCGGCGCGCTGACGTTGCGGGTGCCGACGCTGCGCCCGGTGGGCGACCCCGCGGCCCTCTTCGCCGGAGCGTCCACGGCGGTCATCAAGGACGGCACCACCTCTTTCGCCCCCGGCGAGGTGATCGGCACCGGCGCCTACCGGGTGGCGGCCTTCGCGGCCGGACGCGAGGCCCGGCTGGTTCGCAACGACGACTACTGGGGCGGCACGCCGTACGCCGACGAACTGGTGGTCATCAGCATGGACGACGCCCAGGCCCGGGTGAACGCGGTACGCGGCAGGCAAGCGGACTACGCCTCCGATGTCCCGTACACGCTGGCGAAGACCGGGGCGGGCGACGACGGGCTCGAGATCCGCAGCGCGGGGGAACACCGGCGCACCGGCTATGGATTCGTGCTCAACACCACCCGCAAGCTCATGGCCGACGCCCGGGTCCGCAGGGCGCTGCGGCTCGGAGTGGACCGCCAGGCCCTGGTCCGGACGGTGTTCCTCGACCACGGCGCGGTGGGGAACGACCTGTTCGGCCACGGTGCCCCGTCCTTCGCTGAGGACATCCCTGTCCTCGCTCGCGACGTCACCAGGGCGCGGGAACTGCTCGAGGAGGCGGGCGCGACCGGAGCGTCTCTGGTCATCCGCAGCGCCGAGTACGAGGCCGGTCTGAACGCCTCCACCGAGCTGTTCGCCGAGCAGCTCCGCGAACTGGGGCTGAAGGCCACCGTGCGGATCGTCACGCCGGTCGAGTACTTCGACCTCGAAGGGCTGGCCGCCGCCGACGCGATCGCCTTCCCCCTCGCCCCTTTCCCTCTCAGTGTCATCTTCGCCAGGTCAGCCGCGTACCCGGCGCTGGCCTTCAAGGATCCGGAGCTGGAGAAGGATCTGGCGACCGCCCTGTCGGCGACCGGCGCCCGGGAACGGGAGGCGGCGTGGTTGAGGGTGCAGCGGGTCATGGCCGACCGGGGCAACTGGATCGTGTGGGGCCGGGGCGACGTGCTCAGCCTCGCCCGCAGGGAGCTCACCGGCGTCGAGGTCCGCGAGTCGGCGAAGTATCCCTACCTGGGGAAGGCCGGGTTCACCGGGTGAAGCGGTCGGGTGGTGACATCGCGGTGCTGAAGCCGTTCGCCCTGCGGGTGGGCCGGCGGCTCCTGCTCACCATTGGTCTGCTGGTGCTGCTGTCGGCGGTGGTGTTCGCGGGGGTGGACCTGCTCCCCGGTGATCCCGTCACCGCGCGGATGAGCGACGCCGGCCCGGAGCGGATCGCCGAAGCGCGGGCCAGGCTCGGGCTGGACCGGCCGTTGTCCGAACGCTACCTCGGCTGGCTGTCCGGCCTGCTCCAGGGCGACCTGGGCACCTCAGCGGACGGCCGGCCGGTGGTGGAGCTGCTCGCCGGCCGCCTGGGGAACTCCCTGCTGCTGGCCGGCCTCACCGTCGCGCTGCTGGTCCCCACCTCGTTCCTGCTCGGAACGGCCGCGGGGCTGCGGCGCGGCGGGACCGCCGACCGCACCCTGTCGACGGCGATGCTGCTGCTGGTCGCCGTACCGGAGTTCGTTCTCGCCGGTGCCCTGGTGCTGGTGTTCTCCGCCGGTCTGGGGTGGCTTCCCGCGGTGTCCCTGGTCCCGGTGGGCGATGGCCCGCTTGCGGTTCCCGAGGTGCTCGTGCTGCCGGTCCTCAGCCTGCTGCTGCCCACCGCCGCCTACGCCGGTCGGGTCGTCCGCGCGGCGACCGCCGCCGCCGTGCGCTCCCCGCACGTGGAGTTCCTGATGCTGAACGGCATCCGTCCGCGCACGGTGTTCACCGCCGCCGTGCTCCCCGCCGCCCTGCCCGTGGCGCTCCAGGCGTGGCTGACCGCAGGCGTCGGTCTCGTCGGTGGTGCGGTACTGGTGGAGAGGGTCTTCGCCTATCCCGGGATCGGTGATCTGCTCGTCCGTTCGGTGCAGACCGGTGATCTGCCGGTCGTCCAGGCGCTGGCGATGGCGCTGGGCGTCGCGATGCTCGTCGCGATGCTCCTGGCCGACATGGGGACCCGTGCGATGACTCCCGCCCTCTGGGCCGTGAGCTCATGACGCTCCCGCGGCTCCGCGGTGGAGCGGGGACCACGGCACCGGCCGTGGCCGTGCTGGTGCTCATCGCGGTGGCATTGTTCGGCCCGTTGCTGGCGCCGCATCCGGTGACCAGTCCTGTCGGCGTCCCCTACGCGCCCCCGGGTGACGGCACGCTCTTGGGGACCGACCATCTGGGTCGCGACGTGCTGTCGCGGGTGCTGGCGGGAGGCTTGCCGGTGCTGGCCACGAGCATGACCGCCGCCGTGCTCGGCTCGGTGATCGGCGTCACGGCCGGCTTGGGCGCCGCCCTGCTCGGTTCCCGGCACGCCTGGAGGGAAGGCCTGGTGCTGCGCCCCCTGGACGCCGTCGCCGCGTTGCCGCCGATACTGGTGCTGCTGCTGGTCTTGGCCGCGCTACCGGGGCGGGCCGGGGCGGTTGTCGCCGTCGTGCTCTCTGGTGCGCCGCTGTCGGCGCGGCTGATCCACGCCACCGCGGCGCCCCTGGTGAACCGGGCCCATGTCGAAGCGGCGATCGCCCGCGGTGAGCGGGCGGGCTGGCTGCTCGGCCGCGAGCTCCTGCCTCTGGTGGCCGGGCCGGCCGCCGCCGATCTGGGCCTGCGTTTCGTGACGGCCGTCTACCTTGTCACCGCCGCCGGTTTCCTCGGGCTGGGGCCCGGGCGAAGCGACTGGGGCCTGCTGATAGCCGAGGCGCTGCCGGGGGCCGCGCTGCAACCGGCGGCGCTGGTCGTGCCCGTCCTGCTGGTCGCGCTCCTCGGGGTGAGCGTCAACCTGCTGGCCGACGGTCTGCTGCACCGCTCCCGTGCGGTGCTCGCATGACCCCGCGGACGGATCATCCCCTGGTCCGGGTGGTCGGCCTGCGGTTGCACGCCGGTGAGACGACCGTGGTCGACGGGGTGACGTTCACGCTGCGCGCGGGCGAGTCGGCCGCCATCGTGGGGGCCTCGGGCTCCGGCAAGTCCACCACGGCCCTGGCCCTGCTCGGGCATCTGCGCGACGGCGTCCGCCACACCGGGGGCGAGGTCGAGGTGGCCGGGCGGAGCATGCTGCCCGTACCGTCCCCCGATCTGCGCGGTGGCACCGTGGCCTACCTCGGCCAGGATCCCGGTACCGCGCTCAACCCCTACCGGCGGATCTCGGCAACTCTGCTGACCGCGCGGGGCGGCGTGCCCATCGCGCGGCGACGGCGTACGGTGGCCGACCTGCTCACGCGGGTGGCGCTCCCCCCGGAGCTGGGCGACCGCTATCCCCACCAGCTCTCCGGCGGGCAGCAGCAGCGCGCGGCGCGGGCCGTCGCGCTGGCCCGCGACCCGCGCCTGCTGATCCTCGATGAGCCGACCAGCGCGCTCGATGCGGCGGCCGGCGCCGAGGTCCGCCGCGAACTGCTGTCCCTGCGGGAGGAAGGCGTCTCGCTGCTGTGGATCACCCATGATCTGGCGGCCGTGCGCGGAGCGGTGGACCGCGTTCTGGTCTTCGACGCCGGCACGCTGGTGGAGGACAGACCGCGTGATCACCTGTCGGCGGGCTGCGCAACGGCTCCGGCCAGGGCACTGGCCGGAGCCTCCGCTCCCATCCGGCGTCCGCCCCGGCCCGCATCGGCGGCGTCCCCCTTGCTCACCGTGCGGAACCTGGTGGCGGGCCACCCCGACGGCCCTCCCGTGCTGCGGGATGTTTCACTGGACGTCTTCAGCGGCCGGTGCCTGGCGGTCCTGGGGGCCTCCGGGGCGGGCAAGAGTACACTGGCCCGCTGCCTGGCCGGCCTGCACCGGCAGAGCGCGGGCACGGTGCGGCTCGACGGCAGCGTGCTCGCACCTGACGTGCGGGACCGCACGTCGGGGCAGCGCGCCGCCGTCCAGCTCGTCGCACAGGACCCGGCGGGCGCGCTGCATCCGCGGCAGCGGGTGCGAACCGCGCTGGCCCGGCCGATGCGCCTGCTCCGAGGCGTGCGGGACAGGCACGTGCTGGAGGCCGAGACCGTCCGACTGCTCCGCGCGGTGCGGCTGCCGCCCGAATACGCCGGCCGTCTGCCCGGCGAGTTGTCCGGAGGTGAGCGCCAGCGCGTGGTCCTGGCCCGCGCGCTCGCCGCCGGCCCCCGGCTGCTGATCTGCGACGAGGTCACCGCGGCCCTGGACACCGTGGCCCGGCGCGCGATGGCGGATCTCCTCACCGGGCTGGCCCGCGACCTCGACATGGCGATCGTGTTCATCACCCACGACACGGCGGCCGCCCGTCACCTCGCCGACGAGGTCATGGTGCTGGCGGACGGTGGAATCGGCGGGTACGGGCCGGGAGCCGACCTGCCCGTACCCGGTCAGGACCCTCCGGACCGTCACCGGGAGCAGGACCGGCCGGTGGACGGTAGGTGCCGCACCTGACGCCCCACTTCTCCCGCTCAGAGGAGATCGGGATGAACGCCGAGCGCGCGGCACCGCCGTTCTTGCTCGTCGTCTCGATGCTGCCGCCGACGGCCTGGGCACGGTGATCGCACCGCCCGGTGAGATCTTCCCCTCCCTGTGGGCGTTCCTCGCCGCGAGGGGTCACGGTCAGCCAGATGAGGGCACAGATCGTCCGGCGGGTGCGGGCCCGCGGCTGCGCACAGGCCACAGTGACCGCAAAATGTCTAATGAATTAGACAACCTTTCGTCTATCGTGATAGACAGAACTGTCTAATCCATTAGACAGACCAGGAGGAGAGCAGATGACACTCGATGAGCAGCTGCTGGCCGAGGCGAAGCGGACCCGCGACGAGGTGGCGATCGCACAGGAGCAAGCCGAGCTCGCCCAGGTGCGCTACCAGCACTCCATCCGCAGGCTCCATGCGGCCGGAGGGAGTCTGCGGGAGATCGCCAACGTACTGGGGATGAGCTATCAGCGTGTGCACCAGATCGTCGACGTGACCGCCGGCAAGGGAGCGGTTCGATGGTCCTCTCTCGACAGCGCGAGGTGTTCCTTCTGCGGGTCCACCGAAGAGGAGGCCGGCAGGCTGGTGGCCGGACCCGGGCCGTTCATCTGCGGGGCATGCGTGACACTCGCCACGGAACTGATCACCGATGGGGAAGAGCGGGCCGAAGGTCCCACCCGGCTGGTCAGCGTGAGCGCCGACCGGACCCGCTGCTCCTTCTGCGGAAGGAAACGGTCCCGGGTCACCGGCATGACCGAGGCGGTGGGACGGCCACCGGTGGGCAGGGGCCGACGGTCGAACGGATCTCCCGCGATCTGCAGCGACTGCATCGCGCTGTCCGGAGAGCTCCTGGCCCAGTCGCGCTGATGTCCTCAGGCGGGCTTGATCCGCTTAGACGGGCATCCGAGATCAGGAGTCACCCCCGAAGGGCGTCCATGACGGAGCACATGAGGAAGGCGGAGGATGGTGACCTGCGCCACATCACATCTCCCGAGAGTGAGGGTGAGCCACGTGGGCCGGGACATCCCGGCGGTCCACGATGGCGACAATCCCCCACCTGGAGGTCTCCGGATGAAACTCAGGAGAATGCTCGCCGCCGTCCTGACGGCGGTGACCGCCGCCGTCGCCGCGGCTCCCGCAGCGGCCGCCGTCCCCCCACCCGTCCCGGGCACGCTGCAGCGCCACGACGTCACCGACGTGTACGCCTCCGGGCTGTCGTCCGGCGGCTTCATGGCCAACCAGCTGCACGTCGCCCACTCGGCCGTCTTCGACGGCGCCGGCATCTTCTCGGCCGGCGCCTACCGGTGCGCCCAGAGCAACGTGGGATACGCGCTGTACGCCTGCATGGACACGCTGCTGACCCGCAAGACCCCGGCGGAGCTGGCCGCCGAGACCCGGGCCCTCGCCGCGGCCGACCGGATCGACCCGGTCTCCGGCCTGTCCGGTGACCGGGTGTACCTCTACCACGGCACCGCGGACACCACCGTGAAGGCACCCGTCAACGATGACCTGGCAGCCTACTACCGCACTATGGGCTCCGGCGTCGTCTACGACAGGACGTCGGCCGCCGGGCACGCCTGGGTGAGCCCGCTGGGACCGAACGCCTGCTCCTCCACCGCCTCGCCGTACATCAACCGGTGCGGTGACGCCGACCCCGCCGGCGACATGCTCGGCCACCTGTTCGGCGCCACGCCCGTGCCCGCCGCCGCGTCCCTGACCGGGAAGCTGGTCCAGTTCGACCAGGGCCTGTACGTCCCCGGCGGGAACCCGGCCGCCGTCAGCATGGGGGCCGAGGGCTTCGTCTACCTCCCCCGGGACTGCACGGCCGGCCCGTGCCGGCTGATGGTCGCCCTGCACGGCTGCCGTCAGTACCACGGGCTGGTGGGCAACGCACTGATGGACAAGGCGTATCTCAACGAGTACGCCGACACCAATCGCATGATCGTGCTCTACCCGCAGGCGACGACCGCCCCGGACAATCCGCGCGGCTGCTGGAACTGGTGGGCCTACGGAGGCGACGCCGCCTACGCGGAGAAAGCCGGCAAGCAGGTCACCGCTCTGATGAACATGGTGCGGGCGCTGGGTGGCACCGGCGGCGCCGACCCGACCGCCACTCCCACCGCCACTCCCACGGTGACTCCGGCGTGCGTGACGGCGAGCAACTACGCGCATGTGTCCGCGGGCAGGGCCCACGTCCGGTCACGCCCACGCCAACGGATCCGGCCAGGACCTCGGCCTGTGGAGCCTGTACGTCAGCAGCTCGATCAAGGAGACCGGACCGGGTCACTGGGTGAGGTGCTGACCCCGCGGATTCCTGCAGGTCGTCATGTTCCGGCCCGGCGGTGATGGGTCAGGTGACTGTAAAGCCAGCGCGCCGAGGAACAAGGCGATTTCCCCGGGTTCCGCAGTTGGTGGTCACGCATGATGCCGAATCTGGTGTGTGAGCTGC
>NZ_CDRNDK010000031.1:0-30093 GCF_977012225.1 Planomonospora algeriensis
ACTGCGAGCGGCGCGGCACCTGGGTCTACTACTGGATCGTCCCCGAGACGGTGAATCGGCTCGGCGCCCTGTTCGCGCCACTGGCCGCACCCGCGCCCGGCGGCCCGGTGGACGTCGAGCTCATCACCGCATGACCGCACTCCTGGCCGGTGTTCCACGGCCGGTCGACGTCGTCGTCATCGGCGGCGGCCAGGCCGGACTCGCAGCGGGCTACCATCTGCGCCGGGCCGGGGCCGACTTCGTCATCCTCGACACCCAAGAACAGCCCGGCGGGGCCTGGCGGCACGCCTGGCCGTCGCTGCGCCTGTTCTCCCCGGCCCCGTACAGCTCGCTGCCCGGGCGGATGATGCCCGTCCCCGACGGCGGCGGCTACCCCAGTGCCGCCGACGTGGTCGCCTACCTGGCCGACTACGAGCACCGCTACACGCTGCCGATCATCCGCCCGGCGCGCGTGCAGGCGGTGCGCGACGCCGGTGAGCGCCTGGCCGTCGAGACGACCACCGGGACCTGGCAGGCGCGGATCGTCATCAGCGCGACCGGCACCTGGTGGCGGCCGTACGTGCCGCACTACCCCGGCCGCGGCGACTTCCGCGGCCGGCAGTTGCACACCGCGACCTATCCTGGCCCGGACCCGTTCCAGGGCATGCGCGTGGTCGTCGTGGGCGGTGGCAACTCCGCCGCGCAGATCCTCGCGGAGGTCTCCACCGTCGCCGATACGACGTGGGTCACGCTGCGTCCGCCGCGGCTGCTGCCCGACGAGGTCGACGGCCGGGCCTTGTTCGACCTGGCCACTCGCCGGGCCCGCGTTCCCGACGCCCCCGGCATCGGCGACCTGGGCGACATCGTCGCCGTCCCGCCGGTGCGCGAGGCCCGCGACCGGGGCGCCCTGAAGGCCGAGCCGATGTTCACCCGCCTCACCCCGACCGGGGTGGCGTGGGCCGACGGCACGGCGCTGGCCTGCGACGCCGTCATCTGGTGCACCGGGTTCCGGCCGGCCCTGACCCATCTGGCCCCGCTGAGACTGCGCGGCCCCGGCGGGACGATCCCGACCGACGGCACCCGCGCGCTCGGTGAGCTGCGCCTGCACCTGCTCGGCTACGGCGACTGGACCGGCCCGGCCTCGGCGACGCTGATCGGCGCGGGGCGCAGCGCCAAGGCGATGGTGACGGAGATCATCCGGCAGCTGTGACCGAGGGCGGTCGCCCAGGACACGGCGCGGGCGATCACATCACGAGACGTCGTCGGCCACCGCGACACCGGTAGCCTGCGCCCACGTCTTCATCGCTTCCCAGTGCGGACCCCAGGCGTGGGCGTTGAGGCTCCCGTCTCGGCGGATCTGCCGGTTCTCCGGAACGCCGAAGGTCTGCAGCAGGTCGGCGATGAGATGGGCCGTGGCCCGGGCCAGCGGCGGACCGTCATCGGCCAGATCGTCCAGCCACGCCACCGACTCGCCGTAGGCCAGGCGGCACAGGCGCGTGCCCAGCGGCTGGTCCCCGTCTGCGGTGGGGGTGTTCAGGGCCAGCAGGGACCGCTCGAGGCTGGGGTCGTTGTAGGGCCAGCGGGTGGTGGGTTCGGCGGGCAGCACGGCCGGGTGCAGGTGGGTGTCGGCCACCAGCATCACCCGCAGCAGCGCGGCCCCGTTGACCCCGGCCCGGTCCCGGGCATGGCGGGCCAGATACCGCAGCGCGCTGGCGGTGCGCACCGCCAGCTCGGCATCCAGCACCCGCACCCGGAACGTCTCCTGCTGCGGAGGCGTCAGACGACCCGGATGCACGCTGAACGTGCCGGACCCGTCGGTGTACAACTCGGCGCGCACGGCGAGCTCGGTATCGGCGCCGGCCTCGGCGATCAGCCGCCGATGCGCCACCCCGACCTCATGGAAGGTGGGAGTGAAAGCGCCGATCATCACGACGTCGTCTGCGGTGTGCTTGCGGAAGGCTTGCATGGTGACGCTGTCCATCAGCACCTCTCCGGGCAGGTCGGGCACCAGCGTGACGACCAGCAGCGGCAGCGGATACCGGCTGCGGGCGCTGGTCACCGCCGTCGTCGCGATCGCGTTCTTCTCCACCTCGGCCACCCGATGGGCCTGGTCGGTGGCGGCCATGACCCGGCGCCGGTAGGCGGCGGCGATCTCCGACTCGCTCAGCCACACCTTGTCGGCGCCGTGCCGGCGCGGCCAGCGCAGCCCGCTCTCCTTCTGCGAGGGAACCGACACCGCGTGCGGCGCCAGGGAGCTGGGTGGGATCGCGATCAGCAGGAACCCCCTGCCGGGATCGGCCGGGTTCTCCACGGGGCGGGTGTCGAAGCGGGGCATGGGATGGATACGGGAGGCCCCCGCCTGGCGGATGCGGTTTTCCAGGCCGGCCAGCTCCACCTCCAACGGAGCGGAGGGGATCTCACCGTTCTCGGCCATGCCGACGATGATCAGCCCGCCGAGGTGGTTGGCGAAGGTCGCGATGTCGATCGCGATGGCGTCCTTGCCTTTTTCCGTCTGTTCCTTGTCCCTGGAGGGGTAGAGGCGCTTGTAGTCCAGGTCTTCGGCCTCGCGAGCGTCCGGATCGCCGACCAGGTCGACGATCTGCTGGTGGGTGACCAGGTGCAGCGGGTTGCCGAGCAGGGCTTCCAGACGGCGCGGGCTGTAGAGCATGAGCGGAGAGGTCTCCTTCGACCGGGCGCGGGGTCCCAGGCGGCCCCTGCTGTGATCACGGTAGAGGAGACATGCGACGAATTGTCAGCGAACCGGCACAGAAAGTGGCAGTCGCCCCGGCCACGGAAGACCCGGGGTGACTGCTACATTCCCGCGGGAGATCAGGAGGGCAACAGCTCAGCGATGAGCGTCTCGATCCGGGCGCGGATCTCATCGCGGATCGGCCGCACCGCCTCGATGCCCTGGCCGGCCGGGTCCTCGAGCTTCCAGTCCTCATACCGCTTGCCGGGGAAGAACGGGCAGGCGTCCCCGCAGCCCATAGTGATCACGACGTCGGAGTCCTGCACCGCCTCGGTGGTGAGCACCTTGGGCTTTTCCGCGGTGATGTCGATGCCGACCTCACGCATCGCCTCGACGGCGACCGGGTTGATCGTCTCGGCGGGCGCCGAGCCCGCGGAGCGGACCTCGATACGCTCGCCCGCCAGGTGGGTCAGCCAGCCGGCGGCCATCTGGGAGCGGCCGGCGTTGTGCACGCACACGAACAGCACGCTGGGCTTGGCGGGCCTATCAGACATGAGCGGTTCCCTTCGGGGCGGTGGTGAACAGGCGTCGGCCCCACAGGCTGACGTAGACGAGGGCGACCAGGACGGGCACCTCGATGAGCGGGCCGACCACCCCGGCCAGGGCCTGGCCGGAGGTCACTCCGAACACGCCGACCGCCACCGCGATGGCCAGCTCGAAGTTGTTGCCCGCGGCGGTGAAGGCCAAGGTCGCGGTGCGGTCGTACTGCAGGCCGATCGCCCGCCCGGCGAGGAACGAGCCACCCCACATGAGGAGGAAGTAGGCCAGCAGCGGCCATGCGATGCGGGCGACGTCGCCGGGCCGGGAGGTGATGGTGTCGCCCTGCAGAGCGAACAGGATGACGATGGTGAACAGCAGGCCGTACAGGGCGACGGGGCCGACGCGCGGCAGGAAGCGTCTCTCGTACCAGTCGCGGCCGCGTGCGCGCTCGCCGAGCTTGCGCGACAGGTAGCCGGCCAGCAGGGGGATGCCGAGGAAGACCAGCACGCTCTGGGCGATGTCCCACGCGGAGACCTCCAGCGCGGTCCCTTCGCCGAGGCCGAGCCAGCCGGGCAGCAGTTCCAGGTAGAACCAGCCGAGCGCGGCGAAGGCGACGACCTGGAAGACCGAGTTGATCGCCACCAGGACGGCGGCGGCCTCGCGGTGGCCGCAGGCCAGGTCGTTCCAGATGAGCACCATGGCGATGCACCGGGCCAGCCCGACGATGATCAACCCTGTGCGGTAGGCGGGCAGGTCCGGCAGGAAGATCCAGGCCAGGGCGAACATCAGCGCCGGGCCGATGACCCAGTTCAGCACCAGCGAGCTGATCAGCAGCCGCCGGTCGCCGGTGACGGTGCCGAGCCGGTCGTAGCGGACCTTGGCCAGCACCGGGTACATCATCAAAAGCAGGCCGAGCGCGATCGGCAGCGAGATCCCGCCGACCTGCACCGCCTCCAGCGCGGTGTCCAGACCGGGAACCAGCCGACCGAGCAGCAGGCCGACGGCCATGGCCACGCCGATCCACACCGGCAGGAACCGGTCCAGGACGGACAGGCCCTTGAGGACGCCCGGATCGGCGACCGCGGCGGGCGCCGGAGTACGGGCAGGAGAGGACATGAGCGTTTCCTTCAGTGTTCGGTCATGGCGGCAGGTGCAGCGAGCAGACCGGACAGCTCGGCCAGCCGTTCGGGGACCACGCGGTAGTACACCCAGGAGGCCCGCCGTTCGGAGGTGAGCAGGCCGACGTCTTTGAGGACCTTCAGATGGTGGCTGATGGTCGGCTGGGACAGATCGAAGGCGGCGGCCAGGTCGCACACGCAGGCCTCGCCGCTGGCGTGGCTGGCCACGATCGACAGGATCCGCAGCCGGACCGGGGCGCCCAGGGCTTTGAGCACCCGCGCCACCTCGGCGGCCCGGCCGGGGTCGATCGGCTCGCGGGCCAGCGGTGCGCAGCACTCCAGCAGCTCCAGAGGTTCCATCGTTCTCCCTGTTCAGCGCGTCGATCCAGCGGATTCGTCCGCCATCTATATTGGCAGACATCGATTCCGAGGTCGGCGAGCAGCGGATGAACACCTCCCGGCCGTCTCCCGGCGGACTCAGGTGCCGACAGTGGTGCTGCGCCGCTCCAGCAGCACCACGTCCCGCCAGACGCCGCGGTGGCGGCCGATGCGCTCGCGCACGCCCACCACGCGGAAGCCGAACGCCTCGTGCAGGCGCAGGCTAGGGGTGTTGTCGGGGAAGACGCCGGACTGGATCGTCCAGATCCCGGCCTCCTCGCAGGCGGCGACGAGCGTGCCCAGCAGCAGGCGGCCGACGCCGCGGCCCCGGTGGCCGGGGTGGACGTAGACGCTGTGCTCGACCACCCCGGCGTACACGCATCGCGAGGACACCGGCGAGGCCGCCACCCAGCCGGCCACCGCACCGCTCCCGGCGTCTACGGCGACGAAGCACAGGTGAGGGAGTTTGCCCGCGGTGAAGTCCTGCCAGCTCGGCGCGGTCGTCTCGAAACTCGCCTGCCCGCCGTCCAGCCCGGCTTGGTAGACCGCCAGCACCTGCTCGGCGTCACCGGCCTCCATCGGCCGCACGACCAGGCCGTCGGACCAGGGCTCTCCGGTCGGCCCGGCGACCTCGAGGTGTGGGCCGTCGGCGATGTCACGGGTCATGGCACGAGATCCTTCTCGTCTGCGGGGGTGATCGGGGCGGGAGCGCCCATCACCACATCGGCCGCGGTGGGGAAGCGGCTCACGCACGCCTCGTTGATCCGGTGGAGGCTCGCGGTGCCGCGCCGCTCGACCAGGACGAACCGGACCTCGGCCAGGATCTTCAGGTGGTGGGAGACCGTGGACTGGCCCACTCCGGAGGCCTCCACGATCTGCCCGACGGTCATCGGCTCTCGGTGCCGGGCCAGCAGCGAGACGAGCTGGATGCGGGTGGCGTCGGCCAGCGCCTTGAACCAGCTCGCGTACTCCTCGGCGGCGGCGCGCTCCAACGGAACGGAATCCTCATTCATCGACAATCGACGATAATAGATGAATAAGGACGCGGCAAGGTCCGATGCAGCCGGGTGCCGGAGGTGTGGTGAAGGCCGGATCTCATCTCACACAATGCTAATTATGTGAGATTATCGCCGAGTGGCAGAGATCATCCCCAGTGCCGTCCTCCGTCCAGGTTCTTCCCCGCGGGCCCTTCCCTGCCCGGCCGATGTACTCGGCGTCGTGGCGTCGCCCGCGCCGATGGTGCGTACGGTGGGTGACATCGCCGGGCTGTCCCCACGTCGAGCCAGGGGCGACGGGGGCGAAGTGCCTGCGGCCGACGTCGACACCGTCGACGCGCTGCCCGGTGACGTCTGGCCGGTCGTGGCCGCCTGGCTCGGCGCGGCCAAGGCCGTCACCACCCGCCGGGCCCGCCTGACCGATCTCGCAGCCTTCCTCCGCTGGCTCGACGAGGAGGCTCCCGGTGTTTTCCTGATGAGGGTCACCGAAGATCACCTCACTGGGTATCGCGATGGGATCGCCACCGGCAGCGCACGGGCCGGTCTCGCCCGGCCCGGAGTACCCCTGGCTCCGGCGACCGTCTCCCGCCGGCTGTCGTCACTGTCGAGCCTGTACGGCTACGCCGCGCGCCGCCGCGTCATCATCGCCAACCCCGCCGAGCCGGTGGAGCGCCCTGAGGTATCGACGATCGGCACGACCCCGGCCCGCACCGTTGAGGAGGCCGCCGCACTGATCGATGGCGCGGAGGCCATCTCCGCCCGCTACCCGGCCGACGCCGCCGCCGTGGCGCTGCTGAGCGTCTGCGCGGTCCGCGTCGGCGAACTGGTGTCGCTCACCGTGGGCAGCGTGGTCGCTGACGCCGGACACTGGGTGATCGTGTTCCGTCGCAAAGGCGGCAAGATCGACCGTGTACCGCTGCCGCCCCGGGTGCGGACCCTGCTGGAACCCCTCCTCGAGGGGCGGGCCTCCGGAGAGCTTCTCTTCGTGCGGGACGACGGCCGTCCGTTCGACCGCTGGCGGGCCACCACCGCACTGGGCCGTGCCGCCGCTGCCGTCGGGCTCGACGCCCGGCGGCTCACTCCGCACACCGCGCGGGCGACCGCCGCCACGGCGCTGCTGGACGCGGGGGTGCCCCTCGCCGACGTGCAGGAGATGCTCGGGCACGCCTCACCCGTCACCACTCAGCGCTACAACCGGGGGCGGCGCAAGCTCGACGGCCACGCCGCCTACCGGATGGCGTCCCTTCTCGGCGGCGGGACATGAGGTCGGACCGGAGATGTTCCGGTAGAAGCCGTCAGAGCGGTGCGTGAGTACTTTCGGGACTTTCGGGACCCCCTTACGCGCGGGCGCGCGAGGAGAAGCCGTCTCGAACAGGTGTGACGACCGCCGTGGAAGGAGGCAGACGTACTACGAAGGTGTCTGCTGTGTTCGGCGAGAACGTCAGTCGATGCGCGGAAGCCTTGTCGTCGGGGCTACTCCAGCCGCCTCAGCCGGGTGTGCCTCGGTTCGAGGGTGATCCCGACGCGATTCAAGCGCAACAATCTTCACCGGAGTGTCGTATCGGCCCGGCCGCGAATCGTCTTGCTGATGAGGCCGGTGAGCCGACCGCTCGGCGTGGTGATCGGATGAGGAGACCGTCATCCGATCACCGCACTGGAACGGAGGCCGTCACCGAGCCGGAGCAGATCGACGATCCCGAAACGGAGCAGGTCATGAATCCGACGATGAACACCGTCGACATCGTGGTGTCCGACATGCAGGCCGCCATCGCCTTCTACGCCCGGCTCGGGCTGGAGTTCAAGCTCGATCCGAACACCGCCGAGCACGCCTCCTGCGACCTACCGGGCGGGTTGCACCTGATGCTCGACAGCGAGGCTTTCCGCACCCCGTTCCTGCCCGGCTGGAGTACGCCGAGCGGCGGGCCGCGCGCCCTGCTGTGCTTCGAGTTCGACTCCCCGGCCGCGGTGGACGCAAAGTACGCCGAGCTGATCGAGGCCGGCTACCGCGGGCTCGCCGAGCCGTTCGACGCGTTCTGGGGGATGCGGTACGCCACCGTGACCGATCCGGACGGCACCGGCATCGACCTGTACGCCGCCCTGCCCGCCACCTGACCCCGGCCCTTCGGCCCGCGAGGAGACCACGGATGAAGTACGTGCTGATGTTCGTCGAGACCGAGCAGTTCGCCTGGGACCTGGAGGCGATGGGCGAGGCCGAGCGGGAGGCGGCGTTCGAGGCGGTGGGCCGCTGGTTCGCCGAGCACGCCGACAAGATCACCCACCACACTCACCTGCACCCGGTGCACACTGCCACCACGGTGCGGCTGGACGGCGGCGGCGAGCCGATCGTCACCGACGGGCCGTTCGTCGAGGGCAAGGAGGTGGTCAGCGGGTTCGCCGAGATCGAGGTGGCCGACCTGGACGAGGCGCTGGCCCTGGCGAGATCCTGGCCGGCGTGCCCGGTCGTGGAGATCCGCCCCGCCTCATGAGCGCAGCGGTGAGCGGGAGGCCACAGCGTGGGTGAGCAGGAGGCGCACGAGGCGCTGGCCCGCGTGGTGCGCGAGCACGCGGGCCGGCTGGCCGCGTCCCTGATGTCGCTGCTGGGTGACTTCTCCGCGGCTGAGGACCTGGTGCAGGACGCGATCGAGACCGCGCTCGAGCGCTGGCCACTCGAGGGCATCCCGGACCGGCCGGATGCCTGGTTGTTCACCGTGGCCCGGCGGCGCGGCCTGGACGTGCTGCGCCGTGAATCGACCTATCGGGCGAAGCTGGCCCAGCTGGCCTGGCCGGTCCCCGCGCAGCCGGATGACCGGCTGCGGCTGGTCTTCACCTGCTGCCACCCGGCGCTGCCGAGGCCCGCGCAGATCGCGTTGACGTTGCGGGTGGTGTGCGGGTTGAGCACCGCGCAGATCGCCTCGGCGTTCCTGGTGCCCGCGGCCACGGTGGCCCAGCGGATCACCCGCGCCAAGCGGAAGATCGCCGAGGCCGGGATCCCGTACCGGATCCCGGTCGGCGAGGAGCTGCCCGGGCGGCTGGAGCAGGTGCTGGCGGTCGTCTACCTGCTGTTCAACGAGGGATATCTGTCCAGCACCGCCGAGCGCGCCCAGGCGTGCGACCTGGTCGATGACGCCGAGTGGCTGGCCGCGCTGCTGGTGAACCTGCTGCCCAAGGAGCCGGAAGCGGCCGGGCTGCTGGCACTGATCCGGTTGCACCGGGCGCGCGGCGCGGCCCGCTTCGACACGGGCGGCCGCCTGGTGCTGCTGGCCGACCAGGACCGCACCCGCTGGGACCAGGCGGCGATCGAGGACGCCGTCGCGCTGCTGACGTGTACGGCCCGCACGTATCGGAGGCCCGGGCCGTACCAGTTGCAGGCCGCGATCGTCGCCTGCCACGCCGAGGCCGCGACCTTCGCCGACACCGACTGGCGGCAGATCACGGTGCTGTACGATCTGCTGCTGGCGCTGGCCCCGTCCCCAGTGACCCGGCTGCACCGGGCCGTCGCGCTGCGTTATGCCACCGGTCCGGAAGCGGCGCTGGCCGAACTGGAACGGCTCACCGGGGCGCTGGAGCGCTATCCGCTCTTCCACGCCACCCGCGCCGAACTGCTGCGCGATCTGGACCGCCACGCCGAGGCCAGGGCGTCTGACGCGCGGGCGCTGGAGCTGACCGCCAACCCCGCCCAGCAGGCGCTGCTGGAAGAGCGGCTGCGCTGGGACTGATCCGGTTCCGGCCTTCCGGCCGCCGATTCCTCAGCGGTCGCCGCAATGCCACGGCCGGTCGGCTGCGGTGGAGCGGGCGCGGGCGGCCACGGTGATGGCGTAGGCCGCGCGGGGAGTGTAGACGGTGGTGGGGCCGAGGTAGATGTGGCCGGTCAGGTGGCACCAGGCGGGCAGGTCGATCGGTGCGGCCGGATCGGCTGCGAGCAAATGCACGACGGTGCCCGGGACCAGGCCGGTGACCAGGCGCCGCAGTTCGATCAACAGTTGCACGCACCGGCGGTCGCCGCCGTCCAGCACCACCGGCGCGCCGGGGGGCGGCGCGCTCATACGGCCACCGGCAGCCCGGCCAGGCGCCACTCCAGCATGCCGTCGGCCAGCCGCGCGGAGTTGCGCCCGCGGGCGGTCAGTTCCCGCACCGCCTCGTGGGCCATCACGCAGTAGGCGCCCCGGCAGTAGGCGACGATCTGCCCGCTGGCGGGCAGATCGGCCAGTCGGTCGGCGAGCTCGTCCAGCGGGGTCGAGAGCGCACCGGGGATGTGCCCGGCAGCGTATTCGGCGGCCGGGCGCACGTCGATCACCGTCACCTCGCCGGCCTGGACGCGCTCCAGCAGTTCCTCACGGGTGAGCTGCTCGGCGTCATCGGACCCCAGGTAGGCGGCGCGGGCGCGCTCGACCGCGGCCAGATGCGCGGCGGCGACGCCTCGCAGGTGCGCCCACAGGGCGGCCACGTCGGCGCCGGCCAGCCGGTAGAAGACCTTCGTGCCCTGCTTGCGGGTGGTCACCAGCCCGGCCTGGCGCAGCACCTGCAGGTGGCTGGAGGCGGTGGTCAGCCCGAGCCCCGCCGCGTGCGCCAGAGCCTCGACCGAGCGCTCACCCTGAGCTAGCAAGTCCACCAACTCCAGCCGCTTGCCGCTGGCCAGGGCCTTCCCCACCGAGGCGAACGCCTCGAACAGCGCCGTCTTGGCGGCCGCGTCACCCATTTGACAATCCTCCAAATATCTTTGGAATACTGTAGCTATTGGAGAGCGGAGAAGCAACATGATCATTCCGATCGTGGACGAGGGCCTCGGCAACTCGTCCTACCTGGTCGATCTCGGTGACGGCCGGGCGCTTGCGGTGGACGCGAGCCGGGACCTTCGCGCCCTGCGCGCTGCCGCCGGACGGCGCGGCTTGACGGTGGCGTTCGCCGCCGACACCCACCTGCACGCCGACTTCCTGTCCGGCGCGGTCCAGCTGGCCGCCGACGACGGTGCGACCGTGCTGGCCTCGGCCGCCGACGGCCGGGCCTTCGACCATGTCGGCTTGGCCGACGGCGACGGGGTCGATCTGGGCGGCCTGACCTTGCAGGCCCTGGCCACGCCGGGGCACACCGGTGAGCACCTGGCGTTCGTGCTGCTGGACGGCGCGAAGCCGCTGGGGGTCTTCTCCGGCGGGTCGCTGATCGTCGGTTCGGCCGCCCGCACCGACCTGTCCGGATCCGAGCACACCGAAGCATTGGCTCGCGCCCAGTACCGCTCGCTGCGGCGCCTGGCCGCGCTGCCGGAGGAGACGGCGCTGTGGCCCACCCACGGTGCCGGTTCGTTCTGCTCGGCTCCGCCCGGGGCCGAGCGCACCTCCACCATCGGTGCCGAAAAGGCCGCCAACGCGCTGCTGAACGCCCCCGATGAGGACGCCTTCGTCGCCGCGCTGCTGGGCAGCCTGGGCGGCTTCCCGCCGTACTTCCTCACCCTGCCCGAGGCCAACCACATCGGCGCACCCGTCCTGGCAGGCGAACCCCGGATAGCGAGGTTGGACGTCGAGACGGTCCGAAGGCTGCGGGCCGATGGCGTGGTCATCGTCGACGTGCGACCGGTGCACGCTTTCGCCGCCGCGCACATCCCCGGCGCGATCTCCATCCCGCTGCGAGAGCAGTTCGCCTCCTGGCTGGGCTGGCTGCTCGATACCGCGACCCCGTACGTCATCGTCCGCGATCCCGGCCAGGACCTCGCGGAGATCGCCTGGCAGGCCGCCAAGATCGGCTATGAGGCGTGCGCCGGGGAGCTGGCCGGCGGCATGAGCGCCTGGGACGGTCCGACGCAGAGCATCGCCCTGGTCGGCGTCGACCGGCTGGAAGGCATGCAGGTGCTGGATGTGCGCCAGGACGCCGAGTACGTCTCCGGGCACATCCCCGGTGCGGCGCACATCGAGCTCGGCTCACTGCCCGCCCGCGCGGACGCGGCACCGGACGGGCCGGTGGTAGTGATGTGCGGGCACGGCGAGCGCGCCATGACCGCCGCCAGCCTGCTGGCGCGCACCGGCCACCGCACGGTGCGGGTGCTGGAGGGCGGCCCCGGCGACTGGGCCGAGCAGGCCGGTCGGACGCTAGCCGAGGGCCGGGCATGAGCGCGACCACCCCCGTCCCCGGAAACACCGACGACACCGGCGATACCACTGGAGGCACTACCGGCACCGACGCGGGCATCCGGCTGGGCCTGGCCGCGAACCTTCCCCGGTTTGTCCTGCTGGTCGCGGTCAACGCCCTGGTCGGCGGCATGCTCGGCCAGGAACGCATCACGTTGCCGCTGCTGGCCGAGACCGTCTTCGGCCTGTCGGCCCACAGCGCGGCGCTGACCTACATCCTTGCCTTCGGCGCCACCAAGGCGATCACGAACTTCTTCGCCGGCACCTGGTCGGACGCTTTCGGCCGCAAGCCCGTGCTGGTGGCCGGGTGGCTGATCGCGCTGCCGATCCCGGCGATGCTGGCCTGGGGCCCGTCCTGGGGCTGGATCATCACCGCGAACGTGCTGCTGGGCGTCTCCCAGGGCCTGACCTGGTCGACCACCATCATCATGAAGATCGACCTGGCCGGGCCCGCGCGGCGCGGCCTGGCCATGGGCTTCAACGAGGCCGCCGGCTACCTCGCGGTGGCGGCCACCGCGTTGGCCACCGGCTATCTCGCCGAGCAGTTCGGGTTGCGGCCGGCGCCGTTCCTGTTGGGCGCCGCCTACGCCGCCCTCGGCCTGGGCCTGTCGACGTTGATCGTGCGCGAGACGCGTGAGCATGCCCGGGCCGAGGCCGCCGCCCACCCGGCCGGCGGCCTCCACCACGCCGAGCTGTCCACACGGCAGATCGCCTGGCGCACCAGCGTCAGTGATCGCTCCTTGTCGGCGGCCAGCCAGGCCGGGATGGTCAACAACCTCAACGACGCCCTGGCCTGGGGCATCTTCCCGCTGATCTTCGCCGCCCGCGGCCTGAGCGTGGCCGAGATCGGGGTGCTGGGCGCGCTGTATCCGGCCGTGTGGGGGCTGGGGCAGATGGCCACCGGCTGGTGGTCCGACCACGTGGGCCGCAAGCACCTGATCACCGCCGGGATGCTCATCCAGGCCGCCGCGATCGCGCTCGTGGCGCGGGGTGAGTCCTTCACCGTCTGGGCGCTGGCGCAGGTGCTGCTCGGCGCCGGGACCGCGCTGGTGTATCCCACGCTGCTGGCCGTCATCGGCGATGTCGCCCACCCGGCCTGGCGGGCCCGCGCGGTCGGCGTCTACCGATTGTGGCGCGACGGCGGGTTCGCCGTTGGCGCGCTGCTGGCCGGGATCATCGCCGACCTCTGGAGCCTGGAGACGGCCATCTGGACGGTCGCCGTGCTGACCGCGGCCTCCGGACTGGTGGTGGCGGCGCGCATGACCGAGACCCGCCCGGAGAAGACGCGATGAGCCATCCCGCGCTGGCCGAGGGACCGATCTACCTCGACTACAACGCCACCACCCCCGTCGACCCTGCCGTACTGCAGGTGGCCCTGCCCTATCTGGCCACGCATTTTGGCAACCCCTCCAGCGCCCACGCCTACGCGCACGCGAGGCCTTGGCGCGGGCGCGGGTCCAGCTGGCCGCCTTGGCCCGCGCCGCCGGGGCGCTGTTTCACACCGACGCCGCCCAGGCCGCAGGCAAGGTGCCCATCGATGTGGCCGCGCTCGGGGTGGACCTGCTGACCGTGGTCGGGCACAAGATGTATGCGCCCAAGGGGGTGGGCGCCCTGTACGTCCGGTCCGGGGTCGTGCTGGACCCGGTCATCGGCGGCGGCGGCCAGGAGGGCGGGCGGCGGGCCGGCACCGAGAACGTCGCGTTCATCGCCGCGCTCGGCGCCGCCGCCGACCTGGCCGGTCGCGAGCTGCCCGATAGCCGCATGCGGCTGGCCGGTCTGCGGGACCTGCTCCAAGCCGAGCTGGAGCGGCTGCTGCCCGGCCGCGTCCATCTCAACGGCCACCCCACGATGCGGCTGCCCGGCACGCTGAACGTCAGCATCGACGGCATCGGCGGCATCAGCGGGCGGGCCCTGCTGGCCGTCGTCCCCGAGATCGCTGCCTCCACCGGCTCGGCCTGCCACGAGGGCACCGATGTCGTCTCGCCGGTGCTGACCGCCATGGGCCTGCCCGAGCCGCGGGCGCGTTCGGTGCTGCGCCTGTCGCTGGGCCGCTGGAGTACCGAGGCCGAGGTGCGGCGGGCCGCCGCGCTGATCGCCTGTGCTGCCGATGCGCTCGCGCCGCCCGGCTGACGGTCAGCGGCCACGCGCCGCCACAGCCGTTCCCCGCGTGTGGAAGGAGAACGGGGTACGCGCTGCGGGCAGCAGGAACCGCTCCAGCGCGGTAACGGTGAACCCGGCCCGCTCGATCACGGCGACGGTGTCGCGGCCGGTGTGACAGCCACCGGCCAGGCGCGGCCACACGGTCGCATCCAGCAGCCGCTGCAGACGCACCATGCCGACGGAGTCCGCGCGCCCATGCTCCAGGAACCGCAGCCGCCCGCCCGGCCTGAGCACCCGCCGCGCCTCGGCCAGCGCCGCAGCGGCATCCGGCAGTGAGCACAGCACCAGGCAGAACACCACCGCATCGGCGCTGCGGTCGGCGACCGGCAGGTGCTCGGCCACGGCCCCGGTGACCTCCACGGGAACCGGGGCCGCAGCGGCGGCCGTGCGGGCGATCTTTCGCAGCCGGGATTCCGGCTCGACGGCGAGCACACCGGTGACGGCGGGCGGATAATGGGCGAAGTTTCCCCCGTGGCCCGCGCCGACCTCGATCACCTGCCCGGTCAGGGGCGCCAGCAGCGCTCGGCGGTGCTCGGCCATGCCGCCCTCGTCCATGGCGGCGGCCAGCCGGGGATAGATCCGGCCGAAGAGCGGCCGGCGGGTGCTTGTCTTCATGGCGGTCACCAGGTGACCGGCAGCGCGGTCAGCCCGCCGGTCAGCACGTTCGAGTTGAAGGTCAGCTCCTCCACCGGACAATCCAGGCGCAAGGCGGGCAAGCGGGCGGCCAGCTGGGAGAAGACCACGGCCAGCTCGATACGGGCCAGCGGGGCGCCGATGCAGTAGCGGGCGCCGTGGCCGAAGGTCAGATGCGGCGCCGCCGGCCGCTTCAGATCGAAACGGTCGGGGTCGGTGAAGACGGCCGCGTCGTGGTTGGCCGCGCCGGTGTCCAGCAGCACCAGGTCGCCTTCCCGCACGTGCACACCGGCGATGTCCAGGTCGGTGCGGGCGTAGCGGGGGATGCCGCCACCGCCCAGGCCGGGCGCGCGCAAGATCTCCTCCACCGCCGCGCCGATCCGGGACGGATCGTCCACCAGCACCTGCCACTGCTCCGGATTGGCCAGCAGCCAGGCCGTACCGTTGCCGATCGCGGTCACGGTGGTCTTGTGCCCGGCGAACAGCAGGGTCATGCCCGTTGCGGCGGCCTCGTCGTCGCTGACACCCGGCGTGGCGGCCAGGCGGGAGATCACGTCGGCGTCCGGGTCGTCGCCGTCGGCGCGTTTACGGGCCACGAGCTGCTGGCCTTAGGAGAACAGCTCGGCCAGGCCGCGCTCGGAGCGGGCCCGGTCGGTGAC
The DNA here is from genome assembly GCF_977012225.1 of Planomonospora algeriensis. Taxonomy (NCBI): domain Bacteria; kingdom Bacillati; phylum Actinomycetota; class Actinomycetes; order Streptosporangiales; family Streptosporangiaceae; genus Planomonospora; species Planomonospora algeriensis. The sequence goes on from NZ_CDRNDK010000031.1 coordinate 15,268, forward strand.
ATCGGCGGCGGCCTGCGTCCAGACGCGGAACTGTGCGCGGTCGGTGAACGGCACGCCGAGCAGCTCACAGATCACCGCGATCGGCAGCGGCAGCGCCAGGGCGGCGTGCAGGTCGGCGGGCGGCCCGGCGGCCTCCATCTCCTCCAGCAGGGCCGCGGTGAGCGTCTCGACGCGGCCGCGCAGCGCGCGCATGCGCCTGGGCGAGAAATGCGGCTGCAGCAGCGCGCGCATCCGCCGATGGTCGCCTGCTCGGTGTCGAAGTCACCCAGCGGGCCGCCGAACAGCGCCGATTCCCCGATGCGGGAGGCGGTCTCGGGTGCGCGGTGGGCGCGGCCCAGCCGGTCGTCGTCCAGCAGGGCGCGGACCTGCTCGTAGCCGGTCACCAGCCAGGCCGGGTGGCCGACGGCGGTGCGGATGGCGTGGATGGGGCCGCGGGCCTGCAGCCGGCGCAACAGTGGGGCGGGCCGCATCGGGTGGGTCTGCTCGAACGGCAGCTGAACGGGGGCGGACACGACTTCTCCAGAAGGTAGACGGCCATTTGTATACTCTGGCGTCTAAGACGCTACTTGTATACTTTGGATTCTACAAATGGAGGAGTACGGATGAGCAACCCCGACGCGGTAGGTGCACCGGCCCCGCGGGCGCCGGTGCGGCGGCTGCGCCGCGCCGAGCGGCGCGAGCAGATCCTGGATGCGGCCACCCGCGCCTTCGCCCGCGCCGGGTACGCCGCCACCGGCCTGGACGACGTCGCCGCCGAGGCCGCCCTCACCCGGGCCATGCTGTACCGGCACTTCGAGTCCAAGGCCGACCTGTACCGGGCCGTCCTCGACCGCGCCTGCGCCCGGCTGGCCGAGGCCACCGGAGGCGACGACTTCGACGAGAGCTCCATCCCCGCGCTGCTGCGCGCCGCCGCCGCCGATCCCGACGGCTTCCGGCTGCTGTTCCGCTACGCCGCCCGCGAGCCTGACTTCCGCGAGCTGATCGACTCCATCGCCGCCGCCTCCCGCCAGGTCGCCCACCGCAACCTGGTTAGAGTCATCCCCGCGGGGCCGTGGCTGGACTGGGCGGCGAACCTGATCCCCGCCCTCACCGTCGAGGCGGTCATCGCCTGGCTGGATGCCGGTCAGCCCGATCCCGAGGCCGCGGCAGGCCGCATCGACCAGGCCGTGCACGGCGTCATCGCCGCAGCCCAGCCCCGCTGACACGCCCTTCTAGGCCCTGGGCGGCCGATCTTCGGGCCGGCGTGCCACTTCCGGAATGGCTCGATTCCAGAAGCGGACCCTGGACGGCTTCCAGAAACACACCGCCTCGCCCGTCAGGGCGCCACCCACCTGGGCTCCCGGCCCTCTATGACCTGGTGCTGGCCAACTGCGCGGCCGCGCTGGAGGACTCGCCGCCGAGCCCTCCAGCGCGGCGAAGTACCGCTCGCGGGTGCGCGGGTCTCCGACGTGGATGGCCGAGACCGCTGCAAACCAGATGCTCGACGGTGACTCATCGACCGATACGGCGGCCACGGCCTGGGCGGTGCGTTCCATCCCATTGAGGCCTGTGTCGATAGATGGGGTTTACGAGGCATCCACGTGTAAGAGAGGGGTTGGGCTGCCATATCCCGGACCACGGCAGCCCGGCCTCCCCTGGTCCGGTAGGTCAGACGTTGCGGGCGCGGTGGGCCAGCCAGACGCGGCCCGCCGCGGCGGCGCGGGCACGGAACTCCCGGCCCTCGTCAGGGCCGTACATCGCCTTGTAGACGCGGAACAGCGTCCAGGCGGCGAGTAGACCGTTCACCGCGGTGGCCGGTGCCTCCTGCCACGCGGGCACCCGCGTGAGCAGGTTCTCCGTCTGGGCGGGCGTGTGCCCGGCCTCGATCAGGCGCGGCCCGAGCATGAACGCGTCGATCCACGCGGCACCGGCCGCGGCGAACCCCCAGTCGATCACCCGGACGCCGCCAGGCGTGATCTGCAGGTTCCCGACGTGCAGGTCGTAGTGGAGCAGCGTGTCTCCGGCGAGGTCCTCGACGTCGAACCCGTCGAGCACTGCGACGTACAGATCCCGGTGCGGCAGCACCCCGTTCGGCTTGGCCATCAGGTGACGCCCCTTGACCAGCAGCTGCTCGACGTTGTCGGCGACCAGCGGAGCCGCGGCGGCCGGTGACGGGGTGAGCAGTCGCTCGAGCCGGGCCACCGTGTCGAGGACGGCGGGCACGTCCGGGGACGCAGGGGAGAGGTCGGCGGCCCGCCCGTCGATGTGCTCGAACAGCATGGTGATCCAGCCGCCGATGTCGCTGCTCCACCGCATGCGCGGTGCCGGGACGGCGGCGGGCAGGACCTCACCCGCCCAGCGTTCCCGCTCGTACAGACGCACGGCGGGGCCGTCGGCAGGGAGGGCCTTGAGGAAGACGCGGCTGCCGCCCTCGATGCGCAGGTGCAGGGCGGCTCCGGGCATGAGCCCGTCCGTCGCGGACTCGGCCTTGAGCACGGGCCCGCACTCGGTCTGTACGGCGTCGCGGACGACGGAGGGCAGGTCGTCCCACTGGAGTCGGGCCATGGTCAGCTCTCCTTCGGGTCATCGGCGCAACCGGCGTAGCACTGGCTGCACTGGGCGGCAGGCACCCACAGTTCCGTGTCGACGGGCAGGCCCGCCGCGCGCATCGCCGCGACGGTGGCACCGATCGCCGCGGCCGGGTCGGAGACGGGACGCGCGCCAGGCGCGTCATCGGGGACGTGGTGGAGGAAACGGCCCGCGATGCGCTCGCAGAAGTCGGCGTACTCCTGGCTGTATTCGAGGAAGATGTGCCAGCCGGGGTCGACCGCCTTGGACGGGGACAGAGGCGTGTCGGGGTTGAGGGCGCACGCGGTCAGGAACGCGAGCGTCTGCTCCACGACGCGCTCGGCGAGAGGTCCGGGGACGTCCTGCTCGGCGGCGACGCGGGCGGCGAGCCGGTCGAGCAGGCTGTCGGAGATGAGGGTGCGCGGGTCGGCCGGATCGGCAGGGTTGGTGAGCTGGGCCTGGATGGTGGACATGGAACCTCCTTCACGTGTGCGGCCGCTCGGCCGCGGGACGCGGTGGTGCTGTTCCGTGCAGGCGGACCGGCCCTGTACGGGGCGAGCCGGGTGACCGTGGTCCGACGTCCCTGCTCCCACAAGGGAGTCTGGTCGTGTCCGCTCCCTGGCATCGGGAAGCCGGGCCAGGAGATCGGCGAGGAGCTCGTCAGCGGTCGGCCCGCCTCGGCGGGCGATGATCGCATCGACCGCGGCGAAGGTGAGCGGTCGTCTGTGCACCGTTCCTCCTGTCCCGGCCCCGCCCGCAGGACGACGGACAGGGTGTGGGGGCGGGCGGGGCCGGGGCTATGCGAGGCCGAGGACGGCCTTCCAATCCGGCCGTCCGCCGGCGGGATGCCGAGCAGGTCGGCGGTGGCGGCCAGTTCGGCCGCGGTCAGGCCCCAGCGGCGGGCGAGCCGGATCCCGCCCCGGCGCCTTCTGCCCCAGCCGGGAAGGAGCCGGGCCAGGAAACGGCGGCGGGTGATCATGAGAAGGTTCTCCCCGGCGTGGTGCTCACGATCGCCGCACGGGCGGTGGCGGCGATCCGGTCGAGAAGAGCCTCGGTCTCCGGGGAGACCTCATGTCCATCCGGCCAATACCGGATCGGGGAGCCGTCCGGCCAGTACTCGACCCGAGAGCCGTCCCTCCAACGTGGTGCGGGCGCGGGCCGCCCGGGATCGCCACCCCCGAGGGACGGCCCGCGCCCGGGCGCCTGCCGCCCGGGGCGGACACCACCGCCGGGAGCAAGCGGGTACGGCGCGACGGCATCGTCGGGGTGGAAGGGTGCATCACGGCCGGTCATGGAGAGCCTCCCACGGCGGAGAGGGCGCCCCTGGGGGTGGCGGATGAGCGCATGCCTTGACGGTAGAGACGTGCCGGAAAGCAACTCAAGGAGATTGCTCAGGATTGCTTCAAGATTGCCTAGCTGGTGGCGGTGCCCCCCGGGAAGAACTCCGCGGAGAGGTCATCGAGCACACGGGTCATGACGGCGCGGGCGTCGCGGCCGTAGACCGCGATCTCCTGCATCATCTGGAAGATCCGGCCGTACAAACTGATCTCCTCCGGCTGGATGAGCGACAGCTCCGCCGCGAAGGTCTCGACCGTCACCAGCGTCTCGTCGTACATCCAGAAGCCGTGCACCGGCGCTTTCGGCAGGCGGGCGGTGAACGGGATCACGCCGAGCGCGACGTTCGGCAGGGTGCCGGTCGCGGTCAGCCGCTCGATCTGGCCCATCATCACCTCCGGCGGGCACAGCAGGTTCCGCAACGCCGCCTCGGTGAGGACGAAGTGGAACCGCTTGCCCGGCCGGTAGAGGATCCGCTGCCGGTCCATACGGGCCTGCACGCCCTCGTCCAGGTCGTCGGGGATGCGATGGGTGGCGATGACCTGGGTGAGGATGCTGCGTGCGTACTCCGGCGTCTGCAGTAGGCCCGGAATGGTGGACGGCTCGAACACGCGCAGCATCGCGGCTTCGGCCTCCCGCGCGGAGACGGTGCGCTGCTGCGCCTGGGTGCCGGCGTTCAGCTTGGCCCGCCACTCGGCGTAGGCCAGCTCCAGGCTTCTCAACTGGGCGAGCAGCGACGGCACCTGTGCGGCGTGGCCGGTCACTTCGGCCCACACCCGGATGTCGGCCTCGCTCGGGGTCTGCTTGCCGTGCTCGATCTTGGAGACCTTCGTCGGACCCCAGCCGAGCCGCTGCGCGAACTCCTTGCCGTTCAGGCCGGTCGTCGTGCGGAGTTCGCGCAGCCGAAGCCCGAGGGCTTCACGCGCTTGACGTACGGTCGGCACCCTGCCACTTCCTGGCGTACTCGGGATAGGGGATGGCGTGGTGCCACGCGGCGTCCCGGGCCGCGCAGTGCTCGACCACGACCTTCGGGTCGTCGATGCGCTCCCACGCCGTCAGCCGGTCCTCGGCGTCGAAACGGCCGACGACGACGAACCGGGAGTCGAACAGCCACGCGTCCACGTCGGGCAGGCCGAGCCCGGCGGCCTGATGGCGCGGCAGATACCGGATGTCCTCCCCGGCGTCGGCGTTCCCCGCGTTCAGGATCAGCGTGAACCGCATGTAGTCAGACAGGGGTTCGGTGACGACCCGCACCCGCTCGATGCGCTTCCCGGCCACCGTGGCGGCCCGCATCAGGTCCATCCACGTCTTGCGCTGGACCGCGTTCAGCCGTTCCAGCTCGGCCATATCGCCGGCGACGTAGGCGGCCCATCGGTCCGCCTCGGCGTCGACGTTGTAGCGGTCCCGCAGCTCCAGCCGGTAGGCGGTGTGCCGGAATGAGGTGAACAGCTCCAGGAACTCCTCGCCGGTCAGCAGCCGGGTCATCGTGACTCCCGGGCGAGCGCGAGGACGTCGGCGGGCACCTCGACCAGTGTCTCGTCGTCGGCCAGGTCTCGCACGTCGGCCAGGGCGTGCGGGTCGGTCACGATCTTCCCCTGGACGACGTAGGTACCGCGGTCGGTCTTGTAGAGCGCGGGGCAGCTTCCCTCGTTCGAGCCGCCGGTCTTACCGAGGAACGTTAGCCGCATCGCGACCTCCTGGGATCGGGCTTGCTGGGGATTGCTCACGTGAGGTCGATGCTTGCCCGACCTTGCCCGCTGGTCAAGAGGTAGCGGTCCCCGGCAGGACGGACGGAACAGGGCTGGCTCTCATCGGCGTCTTCCGGATCGCTGACCGGTTCCCCCGCAGAGCCGGGTGTCGCGCTGGAGGGGAGCCGCCCACCCTGCGGACGGGGCGCGTCCTATGTCGTCTGCCGGCCCTACGGGGCAGTTCAGCAGGGGTCTATGGGAGTAGGCGGGGCGTCTGCCGGATAGACCTTCCCCGCCTACTCCCAGACCCGCCTCAGAGGGGCGTCTAGGCCCGTTCGAGCGCGCGGAGGACGTCCCCGCGCCGATACCCGTTGCGGTTCACCCCGTCGATCGCGAGCTGACTCGGGGCCACGCCGAGCGGGCGCAGCTCGGCGGAGAGCCGGGCGGGGTTCCAGCCGGCATAGGCCGGGTCGAGCGCGAGCTCGGACAGCAGGTCGGCCGTCCACATCCGCTCCCGCTCACCGAACGCGGCCGCCACGGTCTTCAGCAGCCGTACGGCGGGCGGGCGTCGGAGAGAGGCAGCGTGCCGGCCGCCTCCCGCAGACGGTGGGCCCGGCGGGTCAGGGCGGTCACGTCATCGTCACCGAGGTAGTAGGTCCGCATGGGGGCGGGCAGGCTGCCCTCCGCCAGTAGGTACCCGGCACCGCGCTGGGTGGGGTCGATGGAGGCGGCGTTGAACCCGCGCGAGGCCCAGCCCTGACCGAGGATGGTGTCGGACGCCTGCGGGGTGGTGCAGCGCAGCGCCCAGCGGATGGACAGGATGTCGCGGAGCCGGGTGGGCACCACGTCGGCGGCCGGCCGCTGGGTGGCGCCGGAGACGACGATCCCGGCGGCGCGACCGCGGGAGACCAGGTCCCACAGCAGCCGCACCACCCGCTTGCCGTGCTCGTCGTCGCAGGTGAACGCCTGCAACTCGTCGATGTGCAGCACTAGCAGGCGGATCCCGAGCTCGTCGGCGATCTCGCCAGTGACCTTGCGATGGCCGACCGCCTTGAGCTTGCGGTACCGGTCGGCCATCTCGTCCCGCAGGTCGGTCAGCAGACCCAGGACCGCCGCCACATCGGGCTCACCGACGAAACGCTCGGCGATGGGCTCGTAGTCCAACAGGTCCGAGCCGCCCTTGCCGTCGACGGGCCAGAGCCGTACGTGCGGGTCCAGGGCGAGCGCGCACAGCAGGTTGTTGCTCGCCACGCTCTTGCCCGCGCCGGGCTCGCCGCCGGTGAGCAGGGAGCGCTCGGGGAGCCGGAAGGCGATCGGCCGGCCGCGCACGTCCACCCCGACCGGGATCTTCTCCCGCCAGGCGTCGAACACCGCCGTCCGCCCGGCCAGCGGGGAGGTGATCGCGTCCCCGGCGAGCGGGTCGTCGTCCGCCACCCACAACGTGATCCGTCCCGCGTGACCGGGTACCGGGTCGATCGCGAGCTGGGCGACGTCGACTCCGGCGGCCGCCGCCAGTTCGACCCGGCGGCGCATCGCCTTGACCGCCGGTGTCCCCGGCGGCAGTTCGACCACCGCCGTCCACGCGGCCTCGTCCCGAACCACCGGGCCGATCACGCGCAGGTCGTCGAACTTGCCGAGTCCAGCGTTCGCGACGGTCCGGCGTACGGCCTTGCCCCCGGGGTGATGCCCGAGCGGCGTGTGCCCCTGCTCCTGGCCGACGGGTCCGCGCCGGACGGCCTGCTCGACGGCGGACGCGGTGACAAGTCCGGCGGCGGAGAGCAGGACCGGCAGCGGCCACCACCACAACCAGCCCGCGAGCAGTCCGGCGGACGCCAGCGGAACCAGGACATAGGAGGTGCGGCGCCGCCGGTGCCGTACCCGCTCGACGAGCTCCGGACCCGCCTTGGGGTCCGTGGCGTACTCGGCGGCGGTGACCCACCGCCAGTACACTCCGCCGAAGCGGACCAGGCCGAGGACCCCGAACCCGGCGTGCCGGGCGACGGCGTGAACCTGGTGGCGCGTCGGCCGTACCCGGGCGAGGCGGCGCAGCGGGACCCGGGCGCGCTCGCGGACGTTGCGCAGGACCCGGACCCGTGGGTCCGGCGGGACCGCCTCGGGGTCGAGCCCTGGGCGGATGGGGACGACGACGCCCCCGTACCTCTCGTGTTCGGTGAGCTGTTCGGTCATGATGGGGGACCTCCATGCGAGTGGAGACCCGGCCCCGGGCATGCTTGGGAAGGTGAACCCGGGGCCGGACCTAAGGATGAGGGATCGGGTCAGCGACCCGCGTGGGCGAGCAGGTGCGCCCGGACCCGCTGGGCGCGGGGCTGACCGACGCCGAGTTCGGCCTTCAAGGTGCGCAGTGAGGGGACCTGGCCCGCCGTGACGAGGGCGGAGTAGCGTCGCACCGCTTCCTGGTTCAGCGGGTCCTCGTCGAGTGCGCCCCCGGATACGGCGGGAGCCGTCTCGGGCGCGGCCGGGTCCTCTGCGAGTCCGTCGGGACCAGGATCCGGCGCGTCGCCGGGTACACCGGGGCCTTCGCCGGGTGCGTGCACCTCGCTGTCCGGAGGGATCGCGGGCAGCGGGACTGCTCCGGCCGTCGGGGACTCCGCGCCAGCCGCTGCGGTGACGCCGGATGGAGGAAGCGCCGGGATCTCGGTTCCGGTGGCGGTCGGCCGGGCCTGCACCGCCTCGGCGGGAACCAGTTCGCCGAGGCGGTACAGCGCCCGCTCACGCCGGGGCGCCCTCCACCGCCAGCGCCAGCCGTACCGGTCCTGCAGATCGGTCTTGGCGAGGACCCGGGCCCGCTCGCGTTCCAACGCGGAGGGGTAGGAGCGGATCTCCCACAGCACCATCCGCCGCCAGAGCCGTGCGGTGGCCAGCGGGGCCAGGAACCACCGGGAGCGCCGGACGCGATCCATCCGCGTCGGCGAGGACAGGCCCGCCCTGGACCGCAGGGCGTGGGCACCGACCTCCACGGCCACCACCCACAGCAGGGGCAGCACCGCATGGGCCACCCGCCCGAAGAGGGTCTCCTCGCCGGAGATGTTCAAGTAGACCGTCGCGGCGGTCAGCGACCAGGGGATCAGGCGGAGCCAGCGCACCCGCATGTCGAGGCGGGCGAGCACGATGTCGAGCGCGGAGAACACCGCGATGCCCTGGTCGATGCCGAGCGGCACCGACCAGGCGAACCAGCCGAAGGACGGCGCGGCGGCCTCCGCGACCCGGGCGAAGCTGTTGACGAAGCCGAGCAGGCCCAGCACGCCCGTGGCCGCCGCGACGACGGCGATGGCGGTGTGCTCGCCCGGGAAGATCGGGCGGGGCGCTGGCTGGCAGGGGAGCGAGTTCGTAGGATGGTGCATCGTCGGACCTCCAGAGTCCGATCAGGCCCCGGTACGGCGTTGCAGCGCCTGCCGGGGCCGCCTTCGTGGGGGACGGCCGGGATGGGGCCGCATCTGGAGGTCCGCGCGTCTGTTCCGTCCCTGTTCCGCCGGAGCACCAGAGGAGCGGGGGAAGGACGCGAAACGACGAAAGGGAAAATCCCAGCTCAGGAGGGGTTCGGGTGAGAAGGTCAAGGTCAGCGAAGGGTGGTTTCTGTGCCCGGCCTACAGGCCGACTCGTCCGCCCCATCCGCCCCTGACCTGCGGCGGAACCCTCAGCGGGGAGATCGGTCGATCAGGAGCTGCGCCAGCGGGCACGGGAGTCACCGGCCTTGGTGGAACATCGCATCAACACGCCTGACTTGCTGCGGCCCAGCGCGCCTCTGGGCGAGCAGAAGGCACCTGGATGCACGCCAGGCACCACATCTCTGCTCTCATCTGCGGGAACATCATCGAGCTCTTCGCTTTCTGTCGGAGTATCCTCCGTCGCGAAGTAGTCCTGCTCGGTGACGGTCAGGCGGATGGGCTGGCCAGGACGGAGCACGGTGCCTGCCCTCGGCGACTGCTTGACCACCTGGTCGGCCTTCTGGCCGGCCTTGGCGGTGACGTAGTCGGTCTCGACGAGGGGTGAGACCGTGTCCAGCACGGCCGATGCCTTGTTCGCAGTGAGCCCGATGAGCTTGGGCATCTTGGAATGCTTGCGGTAGAAGTCGTAGGCCTCGCGCTCGGCCCGGACGAGGAGGACCGTTGTTCCCTGGACCAGTTCGGTGCCGCTCTCAGGGCTCGTGGAGACCACGACGCAATCGAGGCTGCAGGACGGCAGATCGTCCAGATCCATCCAGCTGAGGACCAGGCTCGCGGCGATGAGCGTAGTCGTGGCGTCGTCCTCGTCTGCTCCGGTCACATCCGGCAGAGCGAAGGAAGCGGGGCTGACCGTAGGAGTGGGGCTGAAGGAGGGGGCGGTAGGGGCGGCGCTGGCCACCGCTGCCGTGGGAGTGGGACTGGAAGAGGGGACGGCGTTGGACACCGCTGCCGCAGGTGCGGGAGCCTCCTCGCCGAAGAAGGTGTTGACGGCGACCACGAAGGCGAGCAGCCCTACGAGGGTCCCGCGAACGGCCTTGCGGACAGGGTTGTGTGCCACCGGGCCAAGGCAGACCCGCTTGGCCAGCCTGACCGCGTAGCCACTGTCATCGCTCCACAACTGCCAGCCCGCAGGCGGTGGAGGCCAGGAGGGGTCGGGCCGCCACGCTGGACGCGGCGTTCCTGGCGCATCCCGAGCGGTTCCGCGGCCGGCGGCCGAGCCCGCCGTCGTTGCCCTCCCGGGTATGGATCAACCAGCCGGCGACGGTGGCCGAAGCCGAGGCCTCAGCACAGACAACGAACGTGGCTTGATGTCTCAACAGGTTTGACAGGTACCGACGAGCTCCTGCTCAACCGTGCCCCGCGGACCGGCGAACTCCGCCCCATCGACGTGCGCCGGGAGCCTGGGCTCGCGCGTCTGATCGCGAACGTCGACCTTGATGAGCCGTGACCCTTTCGTGGGTGTGCGGAAAGCTGAAGTAGCCGCTCATGGCTATGCCGGTGGGAAGTGGCAGCGTTTGTTGACGGGTTCGGGCAGTGGCTAATGATCAGCAGGCGCGGAAATATTCGTGAGAAGTGACAGCACGTACTACCTCTAGGGACGTCTGAGAGCGGGCTACGTGTGGACGCGGCCCCAAGATGATGGGCAGATCTTTCTGCACGCGACCTACACATCCCACCCAGAGGATTCTGCACGCAGATGTGCAAGCATGCCCGGTATGTCCAGATGTGCGATGATCGCTGTGTTGGCGCTGCTGGTGGCGAGTTGCAGCTCGGGAGCGAGGACCGCTCCCGAGATCGCCGGATATGTCGAGACGTATCTGCAGGCACACCCGGACGTCAAGCGGGTGGCGAAGAAGGGGACCCAGAGCGCCACCGTGGTCATCAAGGGGCAGGACCAGGATGTCTCCGCCGATCTGGGCGCGGGCCTACGTGGACGGCTCATCCGGACGGGCGGTGCCGCGTATATGCAGACGCCGGGAGAAGAGGTGGCGCCGGGCAAGACCTGGGACAAGATCACCGAAGAGCACGAGCCGTACAACCTGCTCGGCATCGGCGTGGTGACAAGCCAGGCGATGACACTGGTGAACAGCCACCGGGTGCACGCGCTGCTGGCAGCGAGAGGACGAGCGAGCGGCCCGGTGACCGATGGCGGGCTCGACCGTTACACGGTCACCATCGACGTGCAGGCGGCACTCGACGAATTGGATCTCGGTGCGTTCCTTGAGGTGTACGACTCGGTGCCGCTCCTACAGCATCCGGAGAACGAGTACGCCATGGTCCGGGTCGGCGACAAGGCGGCGCAGGCACGGTTGCGCAACCAGTTACTCGAGGAGTTCGGCGCCCAGGCCGCGTACGAGCTCTGGCTCGATGGCCAAGGGCGGCCGGTGCGGCAACGGCTGACCGCGAAGACCCCGATGGAGGTCGCCTTCTCCGATTGGGGTGATACGACCGTGGTCGCTCCTCCGGCCGATCAGGTCCGGGTGCTGAACCAGCCTCACAGTTGAGATCACGTCTCCTTGTTGGAAGGACGTCGCAGGACACATGACCGGGAGAAAGCCCGATGATCAGCGGAGGACGTCGAGAGCTGAGAACGCGCCCTGACCAGGCCTGCCGTACGTAGCCCCTGGTCGGGACGGTGGCTTCGCGCTACGTCGACGAGCGCGGGACGTCGGGCTGGGTGAGTGTGTGGAGGCCGAAGGCGGAACGCGGTTCGGCGGAAAACGGCTCGATCCTGCCCGTGATGGGCGGGTACCGTCCTGATCGGAGCAGGCCGATCCCGTAGGAGGGGTGTTGAGGCGTAGGAGTCCGCAGGAGAAGAAGCGCCTGAGCTATGCCAAGGAGCGCCGCAACGCCTACGGGGAGAACGACAAGGGCTCCCGCAAGAACATCCGGCGCAACAAACGCGCGCCTCACCGGGCGAACAGGCACCATGTGAACCAGGTCCTCGAAGCGGCCGTCGGCGTCGTCGACGAAGGCGCCGAGGAGGAGGCCGAGCGGCGGCTGCTGGTGAAGCGGCCGAAGTCCTGGGCGAAGTCACCGGACACGCCTCTGGGGGAGATCGTTCAATACATCTTGCAGCGGCGGATGGCGCTGGGGACCGGCGATTCGGAGCGGGACGCCGCCCGTCTGGAACGCGTCCGCAGGCGGACCCGCCAGCCGGCCGACTGAGCGGGCCTCGTCCTGGCACGGCGGCTCGTCTCCCAAGCGGCCTGCCCTCGACCGCCGGGCGGCAGCCTAGCCCTTCGCGTCCGGTTTCCAGTCCTGGACGAGGAGCCCGAGCAGCACCTCGTCCAGGAACTCGCCCATCACCCAGGCCGCGGAGCGCAGCACACCCTCGCGGACGAAGCCGTTGCGTTCGGCGGAGCGCAGCATCGCGGCGTTGTCCGACAGCGTCTCGATCTGCAGCCGCTGCAGGCCGCGCACGACGAAGCCGTAGTGGCACAGCACCGCGACCACGTCGGTGCCGTAGCCCTTGCCGCGAGAGGACGGCCGCAGCCCCAGCCCGATGTGCGCGGACCGGTTGTGGCTGTCGATGCCCCACAGCGTCGCGGTGCCGATCAGGGTGCCGCCGTCCAGCTCCACCACGGAGAACGGGACGTGGCCCTGCTCGGCGTCGTCCACCACGAGCAGCGAGTCCTTCGAGCCGGGCGTGATCGGCCGCCACGGCCGGGCTTGGGATCGCGAGTGGGTGACGACGTCGTCGTAGAGCTCGGCCTGCAGGATCGGGATGTCATCCTCGTGCCGGGCCCTGAGCCCGACCTTGCTTCCCCTCAGCATGCAAGCTTCCTATCCGACCGGGCCGGCCGCCGGCAAACGGATTAAGCCCCCGCCCGCGGCGACGGACGGGCATTTTCTTGATCAGCGCAGGCGCGGATCCCGCAGAAGGTGTGTCGTGGAGACGTAGGAGCCCGCAGGAGAAGAGGCGCCTGTGCTGCGCCGCTGCGAGGTCTGACCGGCCGCCCCGCGTGAACTGCGCATCCATCGCGAGGCGGCCCGGCGGGACCGGTGTCAGGAGCCGCAGACCGTGCCCTTGGCGGGGACCTTCCCGTCGATCAGGTAGGCGTCGGCGACCTTCGTCGTGCAGGCGTTGACCCCGTAGGCGCCGTGGCCCTCACCCTTGGAGGTCACCAGCACGGCCGTCTTGAGCTGCTTGGTCAGCTTCGGTCCCCACGCGTACGGCGTGGCCGGGTCACCGGTCGTGGCGACCACCACGATCGGGGCCGAGCCGGTGGCGTCGACCTTCTTGGCCGCGTCGCTGCCGGCGACCGGCCAGGCTCCGCAGAGGCTGCCCAGGCCGGCGCCGCCGAACATCGGATTGATCTTCCGCGCCGCGGCGTCGGTGCTGGCCTGTTCCGCGGCGCTGGGCCGTTCGGCGGAGTCGGCGCAGCTGATGGCCGGGAAGCTGGTCAGCATGGTCGAGTAGGTGCCGTCGGCCCGGCGGCCGGTGTAGCTGTCGGCCAGGCTCAGCAGGAGCCGGCCGTCGCCCTTGAGGGCCGATCCCAGCGCCTGCTCCAGCACCGGCCAGGCCTGCTGGGCGTACAGCGCCGCCCCGATGCCGGTGACCGCCAGGCTCTGGGTGAGCTTCCGCCGGTCGACCTTGAGCGGCTTGGCGTCCAGGCGCTTCCACAGGGCCCGGACGGTCCTGTCGGCCGTCTTCCGGTCCGCGCCGAGGACGCACTTGCCGGAGCCCTTCGCGGCGCAGGCGGAGAGGAACGCCTCGTACGACCGCTGGAAGCCTCTCATCTGGTCGAGGGTGCGCTGCCGGAACGAGACCGTCGGGTCCAGGGGGGCGTCCAGCAGGAAGCGGCCCACCTGCTTGGGGAACATCGTCGCGTAGACCGAACCCAGATGCGTTCCGTACGACATGCCGAAGTAGTCGAGCCTGCTCTCACCCAGTGCCTCACGCAGCAGTTCGAGGTCCCGGGCGGCGTTGACGGTGCCCACATGGGGCAGGATCTCCCCGGAGGTCTCCTGGCAGGCTCGGACGAACTCTGCGGTGGCCCGCTTCAGCCGCGCCCGCTCGGCCGGGGTGTCGGGGGTGGCGTCGGCGGTGTTGTACTTCTCCATCGCCGCGGCGTCGCCGCACCGGACGCCGGAGCTGCGCTCCACCCGCGGGGGTCGAAGGAGACCAGGTCGTAGCGGGCGTTCAACGCGGTGTAGGCCGGAGCGGCCAGGGGCAGGATGTCCACGCCGGAACCGCCGGGCCCGCCGAAGTTGAAGACCAGAGATCCCAGTCGCTTGCCGGAACCGGTGGCCTTGACGCGGATCAACGCCAGCTCGATGGTCTTGCCGCCGGGGTCGGCATGGTCGAGGGGGACGGCGAGAGTGCCGCACTCGGTGCCCGCGGGGAGCTTCTGACCCTCAGCGGGCCGCGTCTCGGCACATGATCCCCAAGTGATCGTGCCCTGTCCGGCGCCCGAGCCGGTGCTCACCGCGGCGGCCGGGCCGCCGGCGATCAGTGCCAAGGGCAGGGCGGCGGCGATCGCCGTGATTCTCGCAGGGCGCATGGAAGCTCTTTTCATGATCGGAAAGTTCCTGGTGAAGCGAGGAGTCCTTCAAGAAAGATCTTGTCTTCTCTGGTGCGCGCATGGGCAGTCGCCGATATCACCGGACGTATGTGGATCCTGCGGATGAACTTGATGACATATGTCATCCGATTCGGGAGGCCCGCGGGCGCCGACGACGGCGCGGGTGCGGCTCACCCAGGACCACGACGCCGTGGCCGCGGGAGGTGGTGGCGGTTCAGGCGACGTGCTGCTGCCAGGGGGTGGTGCGCAGCAGGTCGTCGATGC
>NZ_CDRNDK010000032.1:0-29546 GCF_977012225.1 Planomonospora algeriensis
GCCGCGGCCGGAGCCGTCCCGCGGAGCCGCTGCGGCCACGGACGACGGCCGGGCGCGGCGGCCGGCTTCGGCGTTGAAGTCGCGGGCACCCCTTGTTCTTCGGCACAATGTTCGATATGGCCCGACGGACGACCACACCCCCCGCTGACGAGGACTTCGAAGAGCGGATCGTCGACATCGACGTTTCCGCCGAGATGCGCACCAGCTTCCTCGAGTACGCGTACTCGGTGATCTATCAGCGCGCGCTGCCCGACGCCCGGGACGGCCTCAAGCCGGTCCAGCGCCGCATCCTCTACTCGATGAGCGAGATGGGCCTGCGGCCCGACCGCGGGCACGTCAAGTCGTCACGGGTCGTCGGCGACGTCATGGGCAAGCTCCACCCCCACGGCGACACCGCCATCTACGACGCGCTGGTCCGCATGGCACAGCCGTTCTCCATGCGGCTGCCGCTGATCGACGGGCACGGCAACTTCGGCTCCCCCGACGACCTGCCCGCCGCGATGCGCTACACCGAGGCGCGCCTGGCCGCCGCGGCCATGGCCATGGTGCAGTCCATCGACGAGGACACCGTCGACTTCAAACCCAACTACGACGGCCAGGAGACCGAGCCGACGGTCATGCCGTCGGCGTTCCCCAACCTCCTGGTCAACGGCGCCACCGGCATCGCGGTCGGCATGGCGACCAACATGGCCCCGCACAACCTCGTCGAGGTCGTGGCCGCCGCCCGCCACCTGATCAAGAAGCCGGAGGCCACGCTCGAGGACCTGATGCGGTTCGTCCCGGGCCCCGACCTGCCCACGGGCGGCACGATCATCGGGCTGGACGGCATCCGCGACGCCTACGCCCGCGGCCGGGGCACCTTCCGGATGCGCGCCAAGTGCGCGGTCGAGCAGGTCAGCCCCCGGCGCAAGGGCATCGTCGTCACCGAGCTGCCGTTCAACGTCGGCCCGGAGCGCGTGGTCACCAAGATCCGCGAACTGGTCACGGCCAAGAAGCTGCACGGCATCTCCGACCTGAAGGACCTCAGCGACCGGCACCGCGGCCTGCGGCTGGTCATCGAGATCAAGAACGGCTTCATCCCGGAGGCCGTGCTGGAGGAGCTCTACCGGCTGACGCCGATGGAGGAGACCTTCGGCATCAACAACGTGGCGCTGGTCGACGGCCAGCCCCGCACGCTCGGGCTGCGCGAGCTGCTCCAGGTCTACGTGGACCACCGCCTCGACGTGGTCCGCCGCCGCTCGGCCCACCGCCGCCGCAAGCGCGAGGAGCGCCTGCACCTCGTCGAGGGCCTCGTCATCGCCCTGCTCAACATCGACGAGGTCATCCGCGTCATCCGTTCCTCCGACGACTCCGCCCAGGCCCGCGAGCGCCTGATGACGGCCTACGAGCTGTCGGAGGTCCAGGCCGCCTACATCCTCGACACCCCGCTGCGCCGACTGACCCGCTACGACAAGCTGGAGCTGGACCGGGAGCAGGAGACCCTGCGCGGGGAGATCGCCGAGCTGACCGCGATCCTGTCTTCGGAGGACCGGCTGCGCAAGGTCGTCTCCGACGAGCTCGCCCAGGTCGCCAAGACCTACGGCACCCCCCGCCGCACGGTCCTGCTGGAGGCCTCCGGCGCCCCCCGGAAGACCGCGGCGCCGCTGGAGCTGGAGGTGCCTGACGACCCGTGCCTGGTCCTGTTCTCCTCCACCGGCCTGCTGGCCCGTACGGCCGACGCCTCCCCGCTGCCCCGCGAGGGCGGACGGTCCCCGCACGACGTGCTGGTCTCCGCGGTGCGGAGCACGGTCCGGGGCGAGGTGGGCGTGGTCACCAGCCAGGGCCGGATGATCCGGGTCCAGGTCGTGGACCTGCCGACGCTCCCGCCGACGGCCGATCCGCCGTCCCTGTCCGGCGGCCATCCGGTGTCCGAGTACGTCGCGCTGAACCCCGGGGAGACGGTCGTGGGCATCGGCTCCCTCGACCCCGACGGGCCCGGTCTGGCGCTGGGCACCGCTCAGGGCGTGGTCAAGCGGGTGGTGCCCGACTATCCGGCCAACCGTGACGACTTCGAGGTCATCGGGCTCAAGGACGGCGACACCGTGGTGGGAGCGACGGAGCTGACCTCCGAGGAGCACGACCTGGTCTTCATCACCTCCGAGGCCCAGCTCCTGCGCTTCCCCGCCTCCGTCGTGCGGCCCCAGGGCCGCCCGGCGGGCGGCATGGCCGGCATCCGGCTGGACGGCGGCGCGCGGGTGATCTGGTTCGGTGCCGTGGACCCGGCCCTGGAGTCCAGGGTCGTGACGATCGCCGGTTCCTCCACCGCCCTGCCCGGCACCCAGACCGGCGGAGTCAAGATCTCCGACTTCGCCGAATACCCGGCGAAGGGCCGCGCCACCGGCGGCGTCCGCGCCCAGCGTTTCCTCAAGGGCGAGGACGTGCTGCTGCTCGCCTGGGCGGGCCCCGGGCCGGCTCGCGCCGTCTCGGCCACCGGCAAGCCGGTCCCGCTTCCCGAGGAGCTCGGCCGCCGGGACGGTTCGGGTCTCCGCCTCACCCACGCGGTCGCGGCCGTGGGCGGCGCCCTGGGATCCTCGCTGAGCTCCTCCGCCGATGCCGCCGGACGGGCCCCGCAGGCGGCCGACTAGGTCCGGCGCTCCCCGGGTCGCGGAAGGCGCGGAAGCGCGGCCGACGACCCGGGGAGCCCCATCACGGCCTCACGCCGCGCAGAGACAGAACGGATGGCCGGCCGGGTCCAGGTACACGCGAAACGAACCGCTCTCGTCCGGCTGGTGCGTGTGCTTGACCGCGCCCAGCGCCAGGGCGGCCGCCTCGGCCTCGTCGGGGTCGTCGACGGTCAGGTCCAGGTGGAGCTGCTGAGGCCGAGCGGGATCGGGCCAGTCCGGCGGCCGGTGATCGGGCGCCTTCTGGAAGGAGATGCGCTCCGACTCCCCGGCTCCGCTGATGGTCACCCAGTCGTCCTCGACCGTCGTGATCTTCCAGTCGAGGAGCGCGCTGTAGAAGTCGGCCAGGCGGTTGGGGTCCGGGCAGTCGAGGACGACGGCCCGCATGCGTGCGATTCCCACGGTTCCTCCCAGGATGACACCGGTGAAAATCCCATGGCGGTGTTGCGCATGGTCGAAACACCACCTTCCCCGGCACCTCCGGATCATGCATGGCCGATCAGGCGGGTGAGCCCTGGAGGGCGGACCTGATGGCCATCAGCAGTTGCCGCGGTTCCCCGGCCTCCCAGAAACGGACGACCCGGGCGACCTCCTCACCGGGCCGGAACTCACCGGCGCCTCCCGGGCCGAAACATCCGACGTCGGCGAGGGCCGCCAGGAGCGGGTCGTCCTCGCCGAGCGCCTCCACGTAGACCGTCGCGTCCAGCAGCGCCAGCGCCGAGCGGGCGTTGCGTCCCCCGTCGCGAGGCTCCACGCGGTCCAGCTTCTTCCTGGCCTGGGTTCGGAGGTAGCCGGCCAGGGATTCGGTTCTGCTCATGGCCCTTCCCGGGATTCTTTACCTTGCGTCAGAGCATCATCACCTAAAGTGATCTGCGATGACGGGATCTTAGCCGAGAAGGCCGAGAGTGGGACCCTGGAAACCTCTATGAAACGGACATGAGGGATCATCGATGTGTTGACTTCACTGATCGAGGGGTGCGCCTGTGAGTGCGTTCGACGACCTGCTGACCGCCAATGAGAAGTTCTCCGCCACGTTCACCGACGCGGAGCTGACCGGCAAGGCGGCCCGGGGACTGGCCATCGTCACCTGTATGGACTCGCGTATCGATCCGCTGGGGGTGTTCGGCCTGAAGCCGGGCGACGCCAAGATCCTGCGCAACGCCGGGGCCCGGGTCACCGACGACGTGCTGCGGACACTCGTCCTGGCCGTCTACCTCCTGGGCGTGAACCGCGTGCTGGTCATGCCGCACACCGACTGCGGCATGTCGAAGGTCACCGACGACGACGTGCACGAACTGGCCGCCCGGCACGGCGTCGACACCCGCAGCCTGGAATTCCACACGGTCCCCGACCAGGACGCCGCCCTCCGCCACGACCTGGTCCGGATCAGGACCAGCCCGTTCCTCCCGGAGGAGATGGCCGTCGGCGGCGCCATCTACGACGTGCGCACCGGAAAGCTCATGCCGGTCGAGTTGTGAGCCCCGCCCCGCGGAAAGGCCGCCGGGCCCGCGTGGCGCCCGGCGGCCCTCGGGCGGCTCAGGCGTCGATGTGGTCGCGGTCGACCTCGGCCGCGCTACCGACGATGAACTCCCGGCGCGGGGCCACCTCGCTGCCCATGAGGAGGTCGAAGATACGCTCGGCCTCCTGGACGTCCTCGATCCGGACCCGGCGCAAGGTCCGGTGCCGGGGCTCCATGGTCGTCTCGGCCAACTGGTCGGCGTCCATCTCACCCAGGCCCTTGTAGCGCTGGACCGGGTCCTTCCACCGCTTGCCGCGGCGCTCGAGGTCGCGCAGGACCCGGTGGAGTTCGGCGTCGGAGTAGCAGTAGACGTACTTCTCCTTGCCCCGTCCCGGGTTGGTGATCTCGATCCGGTGCAGCGGCGGGACCGCCGCGAAGACCCGGCCGGCCTCGACCAGCGGCCGCATGTAGCGGTGGAACAGGGTCAGGAGCAGGCAGCGGATGTGCGCGCCGTCGACGTCGGCGTCGGCCATCAGGATGACCTTGCCGTATCGTGCGGCCTCGAGGTCGAACGACCGGCCGGAGCCCGCGCCGATGACCTGGATGATGGCGGCGCACTCGGCGTTCTTGAGCATGTCGGCGACGGACGCCTTCTGCACGTTCAAGATCTTGCCGCGGATCGGCAGCAGTGCTTGGAACTCCGAGTCGCGCGCCGCGCGGGCGGTGCCCAGCGCCGAGTCGCCCTCGACGATGAACAGCTCACTGCGGTCCACGTCGTCACTGCGGCAGTCGACCAGCTTGGCCGGGAGCGCGGAGTTCTCCAGGGCGGTCTTGCGCCGCTGGTTGTCGCGGTGCTCGCGGGCCGCGATGCGGGCCTTGGCCGCCGCGGTGATCTTCTCCAGGACCGAGCGCAGCTGCGGCTTGAGCGTGCGGGAGGGGTTGGCGAAGAACTCCTTGAGCTCCCGGGAGACGACGTGGGAGACGATCCTGCTGGCCGCCGCCGTACCCAGGACCTCCTTCGTCTGCCCCTCGAACTGCGGCTCGGGCACCCGGACGGTCACCACGGCGGTGAGCCCTTCCACGATGTCCTCGCGGGTGACCGGTGCGTCGTTGCTCTTGAGCAGGCGGGTCTCCCGGAGCTGCTCGTTCACCGTGCGCACCAGGGCCCGCTCGAAGCCGGTGACGTGGGTGCCGCCCTTCGGCGTGGCGATCACGTTGACGAAGGAGCGGACGGTGGCGTCGTATCCCTTGCCCCAGCGCAGCGCCACGTCCACGGTGAGCTCGCGCTGGACCTCGGTGGAGGTCATGTGGCCCAGGTCGTCGAGGACCGGGACCGTCTCGTGGAAGTGGCCGACGCCCTGCAGGCGCAGCACCTCGCAGACGGCCTCGTCGCGGGCGAGGAAGTCGGTGAACTCGGAGATGCCCCCGTCGAAGCGGAACTCCTCCTCGGAGGGCTCCTCGCCCCGGCTGTCGCGCACGGACAGGGTGAGTCCCGGCACGAGGAACGCGGTCTGGCGGAGGCGGACGTGGATCTCGTCGAGGGAGACCTCGGCCTCGGGCAGGAAGATCTGGCGGTCCGCCCAGAAGCGGACGCGCGTGCCGGTGACGTCGCGGGCCAGCGGGCCGCCGTCGCGCAGCCCCGACTTCTTCTTGAACTTGGCGGTGGGCCCGTCGCCGTCGAAGACACCGGGGACGCCCCGGCGGAAGCTGATCTCGTGGACCCGGCCCTCGCGGTCGACCTCCACGTCCAGACGGGAGGACAGGGCGTTCACCACGGAGGCGCCGACGCCGTGCAGACCGCCGGAGGCGGCGTAGGAGCCGCCGCCGAACTTCCCGCCCGCGTGGAGCTTGGTGTAGACGAGCTCGACCCCGGCCAGGCCGCTCTTGGGCTCGACGTCGACAGGGATGCCCCGGCCGTTGTCGCGGACCTCGATCGAGCCGTCGGGGTGGAGTTCGACCTCGATACGCGTGCAGTGACCCGCCAGCGCCTCGTCGACCCCGTTGTCCACGATCTCCCACAGGCAGTGCATGAGACCGCGGCTGTCGGTGGACCCGATGTACATGCCCGGGCGCTTGCGGACGGCTTCGAGCCCTTCCAGCACCGACAGATGACGGGCTGTATAACCCGCCTCCGTGCTAACTGCGGTCACACCCACTCCCACTCTGCTCGAACACGTGTGCGCAGCTTACCGTTCTTCCCGCCGCGGCGCGTCCCAGCTTGCCAGCAGAGACCGGGCCGCGTTACCCCCGGCGAGATCTCCGTCACTCCCGGCGGCATTCCGCTCTCGGCGTACTCCCAGGTCGATTGGGAACGTCCGCATCCGGTTAGATGTTGTCTCAAGTGACTGACGCCCGATCCCCCACGTCGGGGATGACCCGAAAGGCGATACGTGACTGGAGCTCTCGCCCCCGCCAAGCCGCTGACGGCCACGGACCGCTGTGACCGGTGCGGCGCCCAGGCTTACATCCGCGCCACCCTTCCTGTCGGTGGGGAGCTGCTGTTCTGCGCCCACCACGGGCGGCAGCACGTAGCCGTGCTGAGAGACAAGGGTGCCGACATCCAGGACGAGTCGGCGCGTCTCAGCGCCACCCCCTCGACCGCCGGAAACGACGAAAGGTAAGGGTCCTCGCTTCATCGGACCCGATAGTGATATCGGGCCGACACCGTGAAACCCAGCCGCTCGTAGAGCGACCGGGCCGTGGTGTTGGCCTCCACCACACATAGGTACGCCCGCTGAGCGCCCTGCTCCCGCCCATGCGAGAGCAGGGCGCTCAGCATGCGCCGTGCGTGGCCCCGCCGCCGAGCGTGCGCCGCCGTGGCCATGCAGTAGACGCCGAACCATTCCCCCTGCACGACGCCCCGCCCCACCGCCTCCGTGCCGAGGGAGCCGTAGACGGCGGGCACGCCCGTGAGGATCCGGCGGGCCGTCTCCCGGGCGTCGCCGCCACCCCTGCCGTCCACGTTCCACCAGACGTCCAGCCATTCCGGATCCGGTTCCGTCCCGAGTCGGACCTCCGCTCCGGATCCGCCGCCCTGCGGCGCGCCGCCGCTTTCTTCCGGCTCCGCACCCGCACCCGCTCTCGGTGCCGGAACGCCTCTTCGCTCCGGATCCTCCCCCGGCGCCGATGCTCCTTCTCTCCCGGCGCCCGCCGCCCCGACCGGCTCCAGCGGCGCGACCATCACCAGGGTGGGATCCACGACCCGGTAACCGCGTGCGTCCAGCAGGCCGTCCAGCTCCGGAGCCGCGCCCGCGCCGACGGAGAACGCGCAGGGCAGTCCCTGGCCGGCGTAGAACGCCTCCGCCGCGTCCACGGCCGCGTCCAGGTCCCGCCGGACTCCGAGCGGCAGGACCGAATTGGCCCGTTTGGTGACCCCGGCCGCGGTGCGCAGCGTCCATCCGCCGGAGTCCGTCCGGCCGAGGGCGGGCCACGCCTGGTCGATCAGGCGGTCGAACACGTCGTCCGTCATGATCAAGACCATATAGTCCGCCCGCCGCCTCCCACACCACCGGGTACGGCGCTCCCCCCCGGCCCGGTGACCCCCGGCAGGCCCCTAAGCTCGGGAACCGTGCTGATTCTGCTGCCACCCTCGGAGGGCAAGGCCGCGGCGGGCGAGGGCTCCGCCCTCGACCTGGCCTCCCTGAGCTTCCCGTCCCTGCCCCGGCGGACCGTCCTGGAGGCGGTGACCGCACTGTGCGAGCGGCCGGAGGCCCGGTCCGTGCTCGGCCTGTCGGAGGGCCAGGCCGGTGAGATCGAGAAGAACCTGCGGCTGCGGACCGCTCCCGCGCTGCCGGCCGCCGAGCTCTACACCGGGGTGCTCTACGACAACCTCGCTCTCGCCTCCCTGTCCCCGGAGGCCACCGCGCGGGCGGCGGAGAGCCTGTTGATCTTCTCCGGCCTCTGGGGACTGCTCCGGACCACTGACCGGGTCCCGCCGTACCGGCTGTCCATGGGGGTGAGGCTGCCGCTGCTCGGCGGGCTGGGCGCCTTCTGGCGCCGTTCGCTCACCCCGGTGCTCGACGCCGAACCGGACCTGGTCGTGGACCTGCGCTCCAGCACCTACGCGGCGGCCTGGCAGCCGGGCGGCCGAGGAGTGGCGGTGCGCGTGCTCAAGGGCGGGAAGGTCGTCAGCCACATGGCCAAGGCCACCCGGGGCGTGATCGCCCGCAGCCTGCTGGAGGGCGGCGCCGACCCGCAGACCCCGGACGAACTGGCCAAGGTCCTCGGTGACCTCGGTCACGTGGTCAGGCTCGGGCCCGCACCGGGCGGCAGGCGCCCGTGGACCCTGGACGTCCTGGTGTGACGACGACCGGGACCGACGGCCAAGGGCTCTCCGCGCAGGACCGGGGATCCGTCCGCCCCGGGCCTCCGGTGCGGACGGAACGCTCAGGAGAGGGCCCGCGCCGATCGGCACGGGCCCTCTTCTCGCAGGGTTCCTCGGCACTTCCCCGGCGCTCCGCCGCGGGAGCCCCGGAGACGCGGACCTAGTCCAGGTAGTCCCGCAGGACCTGGGACCGGGAGGGATGACGGAGCTTGGACATCGTCTTTGACTCGATCTGGCGGATGCGCTCACGCGTCACCCCGTAGACCTTGCCGATCTCGTCCAGGGTCTTCGGCTGACCGTCGGTGAGGCCGAACCGCATGGAGACCACGCCCGCCTCGCGCTCGGACAGCGTGTCCAGAACGGAGTGGAGCTGCTCCTGCAGCAGCGTGAAGCTGACCGCGTCCGCCGGGACGATCGCCTCGGAGTCCTCGATGAGGTCGCCGAACTCGCTGTCGCCCTCCTCGCCCAGCGGGGTGTGGAGGGAGATCGGCTCGCGGCCGTACTTCTGGACCTCGATGACCTTCTCGGGGGTCATGTCGAGCTCGCGGGCCAGCTCCTCGGGAGTCGGCTCGCGACCGAGGTCCTGCAGCATCTGCCGCTGGACGCGGGCCAGCTTGTTGATGACCTCGACCATGTGCACCGGGATGCGGATGGTCCGCGCCTGGTCGGCCATGGCCCGGGTGATCGCCTGCCGGATCCACCACGTGGCGTAGGTGGAGAACTTGTAACCCTTGGTGTAGTCGAACTTCTCGACCGCACGGATCAGGCCCAGGTTCCCCTCCTGGATCAGGTCCAGGAAGAGCATGCCGCGGCCGGTGTAGCGCTTGGCCAGCGAGACCACCAGACGGAGGTTGGCCTCCAGCAGATGGTTCTTGGCCCGGCGGCCGTCCTCGGCGATCCACTCCAGCTCCGCGCGGACGTCCACCGGCAGCTTGTCGCCGTCGGTGCCCAGCTGCTCCTCGGCGAACAGGCCCGCCTCGATGCGCTTGGCGAGCTCGACCTCCTGCTCGGCGTTGAGCAGGGGGACCTTGCCGATCTGCTTGAGGTAGTCCTTGACCGGGTCGGCCGTGGCTCCGGCGGCGGCGACCTGCGCCACGGGGGCGTCGTCGTCGTCGTCGGAGAGGATCAGCACCTCTTCCTCGCTCTGCGGGACGACCGCGTCGGCGGCGACCTCGGGCTTGGCCTCCTCCTCGACTTCGGCCTCCGCCTCGACCTCGACGTCCTCGACCTCCACCTCGAGGTCGAAGTCCTCGATCTCGACGTCCTCGAGGTCGAGCTCCTCCTCATCCTCCCCGGCGGCCGCCTTCGGCTTCGGGTCGGCCTTGGGCGTGAGCGTCTCGGGACCGGCGCTCTTGGCGGGTCCGGCGGAAGGCTTCTTCGCGGCCGGGGCGACCTTCTTGGCCGGAGCCGCGGGCTTCTTGGGCGCGGGGGCCGGCGCGGTCTCGGAAGCGCCGACGACCGCGGTGACGGTCTCCGGCTGCTCCTTGGCGGCCGCGGCCGCGGTCTTGGTCTTCTTGACCGGGGCGGGCGCGGCGGGGGTCCGGCGCTTGGCCGGAGCCTTGGGCTTCTTGGGGCCCGCGGAGTCCTCGGCGGTCAGCCGTACGATGATGCCCTCTTTGCTGAGGTTGCGCAGGATTCCAGCGACCTGCGCCATCGGAATGTCCGCTTCCTCGACGGCCTTGCGGACATCCTCGGACTCGAGGAACCCCTGCGAGCGCCCCCGCTCCATCAGCTGCTGAATGACGGGCTCGTTCAGCTCGGATGGCTTCGAGCGAGTCGAACTTGCAGGCGACACGAACACCTCTCGAAGGAAAGCGTGACGAGAATGGACTCAGATGCCCGCTAGGGGCGGGTGCCTCTAGTGGTGCTCAGAGAGGCCGCACGAACCGCGACGCACCTGCCCAGCATTCTGACATGACACCGTGATCCAAACGGCCGCCTCCTGGCGGTTGCCCTCCACCCTAGGCCGACGGAGACAGTAGTGCGTACGGAAGCGGGGCACCGATACCCGAAAGCAACCCTTATGACTGTTTCATTCAGTCACTCTTCGTGGTTGGCGGAACATGAATTGCAAGTACCGTGACGTCGTCATCCTGCTCATACCCCGCCAGCATGCGATCCACCAGGAAATCCAACAACATATGCGGACTACTGACAACTTCCGGCGGCGCTTCGGTTACGACCGAGCAAAGTTCCGCGAGCCCGGCGTCCAGCCCGCGCTTGCGGTTCTCCACCAGGCCGTCGGAGTACAGGACCGCGGTGTGGCCCGGCGGGACGCAGAATCTGAACTGCCGCCGGCTCGCCGGCCAGCCGAGCGGAGTGCCCGGCTCCCCGTCGCACAGCAGCGGCATGCCCTGGGGTGAGACCAGCAGAGGCGGCGGGTGTCCGGCCAGCGCCAGCGTGCCCTCGCCCGTCCCGGGTTCGACCACCATGTAGGCGAGGGTGGTAACCTGCTCCTCCTCCTCGGTCGCCTCGAAGACGCGGTCCAGACCGGTGAGCACGGCGGCGGGCGGCGGGTTGGTCAGAGCCAGCGCCCGCATCGCGTTGCGGATGCGGCCCATCCCCGCCGCGGCCTTGACGCCCTTGCCCATGACGTCGCCGACCACGGCCGCGACCCGGCCGTCCTGCAGGACGAACGCGTCGTACCAGTCGCCGCCGACCTGCACGTGACGGCTGCCCGAGCGGAACCGCTGGGCCAGCATGAGCCCGCGGACCACCGGCAGCCGATCCGGCAGCAGGCTCCGCTGGAGCGTCTCGGCGGTGCGGTGCTCCCGCTCGAACAGCGTGGCCCGCTCGACTGCGAGCGCGCACTGCCCGGCGAGGGCCTCCAGGAAGACACCGTCCTCCTGGGAGATCTTCTGGGGGCGGGTGAAGGCGAACCGCAGCGCGCCCAGGGCGCGGCCCGCGGCCAGCAGCGGCAGGCCCACCCAGGCCCGCTCGTCGCTGTGGGCGAGGAAGCCGTTGATCGCCTCCTCGTCGGCTCCGGCGTCGACCAGCTGGGCGCGCAGGCTCTCGGGCGACTCGGCGAAGACCGGGCGACGGCTGTTCACCGCCATGGTCATCACGCTGGAGTGCGCGAGCGGGATCTCCTCGCCCGGCGCGCCCGGGACGTCGGGGATGCCGCCGTTGTTGACCAGCTTCAGCACGGAGCGGTCGGCGTCGAGGAGCGCCACGGCCGACCTGTCGGCCGCCAGCGCCGTACGGCCCACGTCGATGATGACCTGGACGACCTGCTCCACCGTGAGCGCCTCGGCCAGCTGCGCCGTGGCGCCCTGCAGCCGCGCCGTGCGCAGGGCCGCGGCGCCGAGCTGGTCGGTCAGCCGGCCGCGCATCTCCTCGGCCTCGCGCTGCGGGGTGACATCGGTGTTCGCCCCCACCCACTCGACCACCCGGCCGTGCCGGATGATCGGTACGGCGCGCACCTCGAAGTAGCGGTAGCCGCTCGCCCGGGTGCGGACCCGGTAGCTCCACTCGAACATGGTCCGGCCGCGCAGGGCCTCACGCCACGCCTCCTCGGTGTGCGCGCGATCGTCCGGGTGCACGGCCTCCAGCCAGCCGCCCGCGAGGTACTCCTCCAGTCCCTGGCCGGTGATGGCGCGCCACTGCGGCGCGTCCTCCTTGACCGTGCCGTTCGGGGCGGTGATCCACACGAGCTGCGACTGCGCCTCGACCAGCGACCGGTAGCGCTCCTCGCTGCGCCGCAGGCTCTCCTCGACCAGCCTGCTCTCGGTGACGTCGACGCCCACCAGGCAGACCGCGCGGAACACGTCCTTGTCGTCGTGGACCGGCGAGAAGGTCAGCGACCAGTGGCGGGTCTCCCCTTCGGCCGTGCGCACCCGGACCCGCTGGTCCCCCTCGATCCCGGCTCCCTCGACGACGGCGCGGACCGCCCCCTCGACCAGCGCGGTGAGGTCGGCGGGGAGCACCTCGCCCGGGGCGTGGCCCACCAGCCGCTCGGCGGGCAGGCCCACCATCCCGGCGAAGACCTCGTCCACCCGCTGGAACCGGCCGGCGGGGTCGAGGAAGGCGAAGGCGAACGGCGACTGAGACAGCAGGCCCTGCAGCAGGCCGGAGTCCGAGATGTCCACACCCGACTCCCGGGGACGGGGCACGGAGGTTTCGGCGCTCATGGTCGGCACCTCCGTCGCGTGCCAGGGTCTCCCACGAGGCACATCTCCAAACTTGCGAATTGGCGTAGCACAGCTCCGGAAACCGGATCCTGCAGTACATCATCGGCGATGGGCGCCTGCGGGCGGAAGTCCCGCCCATGATGCGACGAACCTCCCCGGCCCGAGGACCGGGGTCTCCACGGTAACGCGACGGGGCTCCGGTGGGAGAGGTCCCCGTCCCCCGCGACCGGCGGACCGCCCTCCGGGACCTGTGGACGCCCGACCCGCACGGGAGCACGGATCTCGCGGGTCTCCCGCCCCCATCACCGCGGGAGACGACGGGGCATCCACCATCCCCGCCACCCCTTCCACGCACCCCGGTCGTCACCGGCGGCGCGTTCAAGCGTTCGCGGCCAGGACCCTAGCAGGATCGAGCCGGACCGTCCCGACAACCGCCCACCTCGCCTCCGCCGTTCCAACCGGCAAGATCAGCGTACTGACTCCCGCCCGTTTTGGCTGCCCCTTCGCGGACACGTTCTTTACTTTCCTCCCTCCGCGATGAGTCAACGATGAAGTCAGCTTTCCCTGCCGGCTCCGAGAGGCTTGACACCGGCGCGATAAGTTGTGGAATGAAAACGCACGTCCCCGCCGTCCACCCGGGGCCACGCCCCCGGTAACCCGGAGGAATGTGACATCCATGCCCGCTCTCGCCATCCGCTCCGCCAGCGGTACGACCACATTCCATGACTCCCTGAGCAGCCGACTGGCCGCCGAGTTCCTCACCGTCCCCCCGGGCACCGTCGACCGCTGCGTGGCGGACGTCCGCGCCTGCACCGAGCATCTCGGCGTCGAGGCCACCCCCGAGGTCGTCGAACGGGTCGCCCGCGAACACCTGCTCGCCATCGTCAACTCCGCGCCGCCGCCGCGAAGTCCCCGGTAACATCGGGATCACCGAGCCGCGTTCCGCGCACCCATCGGCTCGGGAACGCGAGAAGGTTGGAACGTGAGCGAGCGCAGCGAGCGAGCCGACGGGCACAGCAGCGTCCGCGAATGCGCGATCCCGCGCCGGAGGCGGGGGATCCGCATGAGCGAGCGCAGCGAGCGAGCCGACGGGCACAGCCGTCCGGGGTTCACACGGTCGACGGAGGAGGCCGCTTGAACCGCCGACATCGCAGGGACCCGAGGGAGACCCACGCGCCCGACGAGGTGTTCTCCGAGATGCTGCTGGCCGCCCGCGAACTGCTCGCGGTGAGCAGCCCCCTGGATGCCGAGCTCATGGTCTCCGACATGGTCGGCGCCTGGTGGGGGCGGCGGCTGCGGCGCGGAGACGCCGAGCAGGTCCTCGGCGAGGGGCTGGTCGACTACGCGGCCAAGGCCGGCTCCCCCGCCGCGCTGACCCTGCTGATCGCGCTGGCCTATCTCGGCACCGCCCGGCAGGCCGCCAAGGCCGAGGGGGCGGCGCTGGCGCTCATCGAGCGCGACGTGGCCAGACCCCGCTGGGCCGACCGGCTGGGCGCGGTGAAACCGATCGGCTGCTACGTCTCCCGCGACGCCTACGGCGACCAGGACACCGTGGTCTGCACCTTCGGCTACCGCGGGGCCGACAGCGGCGAGGACCGGCATGCGCTGGTCATGGTCGTCGACTACAACATGCGGGGCATCGCCCGTGACACGTGGGTCTCCTCCCACGTCGACAAGCTGCTGGAGCAGGCCCGGGCCGAGGCCGAGGCCAACCCGATGCTCCGTTTCGAGGAGATCGAGCCCCAGCAGGCCAGAGCCCTGCTGGAGTCCGCCATGAAGGCCACCGCCGAGTACGGCTACCGCAAGACGGCCGCGCCGGTCAGCGACAGCTACAGCGCCTACCACGCCTTCGCCCGCTCCCGGATCAAGGCGCTGCCCCCGGGCCGCAAGCGCCCGGCCCCGCTGCACAGCGAGG
Source organism: Planomonospora algeriensis (assembly GCF_977012225.1). NCBI lineage: Bacteria > Bacillati > Actinomycetota > Actinomycetes > Streptosporangiales > Streptosporangiaceae > Planomonospora > Planomonospora algeriensis. The sequence continues at coordinate 14,489 of NZ_CDRNDK010000032.1, forward strand.
CCCCCTACAGCCGCGACCGCAGGGCGATGCTGGCGGCGGAGTTCCTCTCCTCGGACGCGGCCGAGCACCTATCGGATCCCTCGGCGGCCTCCCGCTGCGCCGACCACATCATCGACTACGGCTGCGACCAGGACTTCGGCCGCCCGCTGCGAGTGAGCCCGACCAAGTGCGAGACGTTCCTGCTCGACTGGCTGCCGCGCAAGGTGATGCTGAGCCCCGCCGAGCAGGAGGCCGTGCCGTACGTCCTGTCGGCGTGGGCCCGCTTCACCGCGCCCCGCACCGGGCTGTCGGAGGAGGGGCTGCGGGCGACGCTCGACGGCATCTGGGAGGCCACAGCCCGTTTCCCGGAGACCTACCGCGATCCCACGACCTTCGGGCTGGACCGCGACCTGGTGGAGCGGCTGCTCCCGGACGGCGACCTGTCCGCGCTGGCCCGGCGGGTGTTCGCCTTCCCTTTTCTGCAGGGCGAGCACGGCGAGGTCAAGCTCGACCTGCTCAACCCCGCCGACGAGGGGGACCGGCGGATCCTGCTGGACATCGACCACGCCGGCGAGCCCGGCCGGTTCGACCGCGACGAGCACCTGGCCTGGCACGAGGAGATCGCCGCACGGCTGTGGGAGGGGGACCCGCCGCAGTTGTGGGAGGCGGCGCAGCGGCTGCTGGACCTCGGCCACGACCGGCACGAGGTGCTGCACGTGCTGATCGAGATCGCCGAGCGGATCGGCGACGATCCGGAGGAGCTGGCCACCGCGCTCGACGACATCGCCGACATCCCCGACGAGCCCCCGCTGTAGGCGAGCGTCATGGCGATCGATCTCAACGCCGACCTCGGCGAGGGTTACGGCATCTGGCGGCTGGGCGACGACGAGGCCCTGCTCGATGTGGTGACCAGCGCGAACGTCGCATGCGGCTTCCACGCCGGTGATCCGCTGACCATCCGCCGCACCTGCGAGGCCGCGGTGGCCCGGGGGGTGCGGATCGGGGCCCAGGTCTCCTACCGGGACCTGGCCGGGTTCGGCCGCCGCGAGATGGAGGTGGATCCGGAGGAGCTCCGCGCCGAGGTGCTCTACCAGCTGGCGGCGGTGGACGGCGTCGCCCGCGCGGTGGGGGGCCGCGTCTCCTACGTCAAGCCGCACGGCGCGCTGTACAACCGCATCTGCCGCGATCCCGAGCAGGCGGAGGCGGTCGCGGAGGCGGTCGCCGACCACGACCGGAGCCTGCCGGTGCTCACCCTGCCCGGCTCGGCCGTCCACGGGGCCGCCGCGCGCCACGGGCTCGCCACCGTCGCCGAGGCCTTCGCCGACCGCGCCTACACGCCCGCCGGGACGCTGGTCCCCCGCCGCTCCCCCGGCGCGGTGATCCACGATCCCGACGCGGTCGCGGTCCGGGCCGTGCGCATGGCGACCGCCCGGACGGTCGTCGCCGCCGACGGTTCCGAGGTCCCCGTGGACGCCCGCTCGATCTGCGTGCACGGCGACACCCCGGGCGCCGTACGGCTGGCACGGGCCGTCCGCGACGGCCTGGTGCGGGCCGGGGTGGTCCTGGAGGCCTTCACGTGAGAGGGCCCCGCGCGATCGTGCCCCCGGACGGGGTGCCCGTCCGTCCGGCCGGGGAGCACGGGCTGCTGGTGGAGACCGGGGCGCTGGAGGTCTCGCACCGGCTGGACGCGCTGCTGCGGGCCGACCGCCCGGCCGGGGTGACGGAGATCGTGCCGGGTCCGGCCACCGTGCTGGTCGTCGCGCCGGGCGCGACCGCGGGCGGCTCCGATCCTACCTGGCCGCGGTGGTCCGGAAGGCGCGCGCCCGGAGCCGGGCCGGGCCGCGCCGGGGCGTCTCGTGACGGTCCCGGTGGTCTACGACGGCGCCGACCTGACCGACGTGGCGGCGCTGAGCGGGCTGACGGCCGGCGAGGTGGTGGAGCGGCACACCGGGCGGGAGCTGGTGGTGGGCTGGCTGGGGTTCGCTCCGGGGTTCGCCTACCTCACCGGCCTGGACCCCGCGCTGCACCTCCCGCGGCTGGCCACCCCGAGGACCTCGGTGCCCGCCGGCGCGGTGGCGGTCGCGGGACCGTACTCCGCCGTCTACCCTTCGGCCTCCCCGGGCGGCTGGCGGCTGCTCGGGCGCTCACCGATGCCCGTGTGGGACGTGGCCGCCGATCCGCCCGCCGTGCTGACGCCCGGCACCCGGGTGCGTTTCCAGGCGGTCACCGGATGACGGCCCGGTCCGCCCCTTCCCCGCCCATGCGTCCGGCGGCCGCATGATCGAGGTGGTCGCGCCGGGGCCGTACGCCACGGTGCAGGATCTGGGCCGTCCCGGTTACGGCCACCTCGGGGTGCCCCGCTCCGGCGCCGCCGACGCGCCGAGCCTGCGGCTGGCCAACCGCCTGGTCGGCAACCCCGAGGGCGCCGCCGGGATCGAGCTGACCTTCGGCGGGGCCGTGCTGCGCTTCCTGGACGGCGCGTGGGCCGCGCTCACCGGTGCCGCCTGCCCGGTCGTCCTGCGGGGCGGTTCCGCCGGGATGCACGCGCCCTTCTGGGTCCCGCCGGGCGGCGAGCTCCGGCTGGGCGCCCCGATGACCGGCCTGCGGACCTACGTCGCGGTCCGGGGCGGCCTCGACGTCCCCCCGGTCCTGGGCAGCCGGTCGGCGGACTCGCTCTCCGGCCTCGGCCCGGCCCCGCTCGTCCCGGGCCTGGTGCTGCCGGTGGGGCCGTCCACCGGCCTGCCGCCGATCACCGTGGACGTCGCGCCCCCGCCCGGGAACGCGTCCGGCGCCCTGCGGATCCTGCCCGGCCCCCGGGAGGACTGGTTCGCCCCGGGGGCGCTGGCCGCCCTGTGCGCGGAGCCGTACGAGGTGAGCCAGGACAGCAACCGGGTGGGCGTGCGGCTGGTGGGCGCCCGCTGGAGCGCGCCCTGAGCGGGGAGCTGCCGAGCGAGGGCATGGTGGCGGGGTCTCTGCAGGTGCCACCGGACGGGCGGCCGATCGTGTTCCTGGCCGACCACCCGCCGACCGGCGGCTATCCGGTGATCGCGGTTCTCGCCTCCGGCGATCTCCCGGCGGCCGCGCAGTTGCGCCCCGGCGACCGGGTCCGCTTCCGCCTCTGATGGGACCGGTACCGCCATCTGGTTCCGTTATGTCCAAAAACCCTTTATCGTCATAGTGACGATTAAGGAGACGGCATGACGCTCGCAGAATTCCTCGAACCCCTCCTCCAACCTGTGTTCACCATCGCCGGAGCCCCGACCAGCGGGGCCGAGCTCCTGGGTTTCGCCACCGGGATCCTCACGGTCTGGCTGGTGGCCCGCCAGAACATCTGGAACTGGCCGATCGGTGTCGTCAACGTGATCCTGCTCGGGCTGGTCTTCCTCGCCGTCGGTCTCTACGCCGACGCCGCCCTGCAGGTCGTCTACGTCGCGCTCGGCCTGTACGGCTGGTGGCAGTGGCGGTACGGCGGGCAGGGCCGGACCGCGCTGGCGGTCCGCTCGACCGGGCGGGCCGAGTGGGCGGCGCTGACCGGCTGCGGCGTCGCCACCGCCGCGGCGCTCACCTTCGCCCTCGCCGCCTGGACCGACTCGACGGTGCCCTTCTGGGACGCCCTGACCACCGCGCTGTCCCTGATGGCCACCTACGGGCAGACCCGCAAGCTGGTGGAGTCGTGGTGGCTGTGGATCGCGGCCGACCTGGTCTACATCCCGCTCTACGCCTACAAGGGCCTCTACCTCACCAGTGCCCTCTACGTCGTCTTCCTCGCCCTCTGCGTCTCGGGTCTGCTGGCCTGGCGCAGGGCCCTGTCCGCCCGGCTCGTCCCGGTGGCGGCATGAGCACCGGCCTCCCCCGTTTCGCCCACGGCCTGGTGATCGGCAAGTTCTACCCTCCCCACGCGGGCCACCACCACCTGATCGACACCGCGGCGGCGCGGTGCGCCCGGCTGAGCGTGGTGGTCACCGCCTCGACCGCGGAGAGCGTCCCGCTGGCGCTGCGCGCGGCCTGGCTGCGCGAGGCGCACCCGCAGCCCGGGGTGACGGTCGCCCCCGTGGTCGACGACGTCGAGATCGACTACGACGATCCGGAGATCTGGTCGGCGCACGTCGAGGTGTTCCGGCACGCGCTCGCCCTGGCGCACGGGGAGGCCCCGGCCGTCGACGCCGTCTTCTCCTCGGAGGAGTACGGCCCGGAGCTGGCCCGCCGGTTCGGCGCCGTCCACGTCGGCGTCGACCCCGGCCGGGAGCGCTTCCCCGTGAGCGGGACGGCGGTCCGCTCCGACCCCGTCTCGTGCTGGCGGTGGCTCTCCCCCGCGGTCCGCGGTCACCTGGCCCGCCGCGTGGTGGTCGTCGGCGCGGAGTCGAGCGGGACCACCACCCTGGCCAGAGCGCTGGCCGCCCACTACGCCGCCCGGGGCGGGCCGTGGGCGGAGACCCGGTGGGTGCCCGAGTACGGCAGGACGTACTGCGAGGAGAAACTCGCCCTGGCACGGCGCCGGGCCAAGACCGCCGGGCTGCCCGAGCCGTGGCTCGACGACCTGGAGTGGGAGTCCGCGGAGTTCGCGCTGATCGCCGAGCGCCAGTTGCTCTGGGAGGACGCCGCCGCGCGCGCCGGATCCCCGCTGCTGGTGTGCGACACCGACGCGTTCGCCACCGCGCTGTGGCACGAGCGCTACCTGGGCTCGCCCGGCGCCGTGCACCCGCGGGCCCGGCACGACCTGTGGATCCACACCTCGGTGGAGGGCGTGCCGTTCGAGCAGGACGGCTGGCGGGACGGCGAGGCGGTCCGGCACCGGATGGACCTGCGCTTCCGCGAGGAGCTGACCTCGCGCGGACTGCCGCACCTGGTGGTCTCCGGACCGCCGCGCGCACGGCTGGAGCAGGCCGTCGAAGCGGTCGACGGCCTGCTCGCACGGGGATGGGCCTTCGCTCCGCCGCTGTGAGGGGCCGATGTGAGGGGCCGCCTGGAGCGCGCGGTGCTATCGGTTCAGCAGGGCCTTCACCCGCTCGGTCTCGGCGGCGAGGGCGGCCGCCGGGACGTCCTCGAGCAGCTCCACGGTGACCTCGCCGTTCTTCGCCTCCCAGACGCCCGCCACCCGGCCCCGGTGGACCACCACCGGGGAGATCCAGCCGGCCGCGCGGCTGACCCTCGCCCTGGCCTCCCGGGGCAGGAGCGGTTCGAGGTCGCGGGGGGCGCCGAGGATGTACTGGTCGAAGCCGGGCAGCAGGTGCACGCCCCCGGCGGGCGGGGTCGCGGCCAGTTCGTCGAGGTGCTCGGCGAGCAGGACCATGGGACGGCCCTCGACCTCCACCTCGGCCAGCTCCGGGGCGAGGTCGCGGAACCAGCCGCGCAGGGCGGCCTTGCGGGCTCCGCCCCGGTAGAGCCAGGTGTCGAAGGTCTCCGGCGTGCCCGGGCCGTGGGCGCCGAGGAAGGAGCGGACCAGGACCGCGCCGCCCTCCGCCGGGGAGGGGAGCGCGGCGGGCCAGCCGGGCACGTGGTCGCGGGGGGAGGCGAAGGTCACCCTGCCGTCCCGGGGCGGCCCGTAGCAGAGTTCGCCCAGGAAGCTGAGCGGCTTGAGCAACGCGCCCCATCCCGAGGTGAGCGCCTCCGCCAGGTGGCCGTCACCGGTGATCCCGATGACGGCCCCGACCAGCTCCTCGCGGGTCAGGGTCCGGCCTTCGAGCGCCTTCGGCACCGCGTCGAGGATCGCGGCCGTCTCCGCCGCGGTGACCCCGTGGCCGCGCTGCCAGGACCCCTTGTCCCAGTGGCGGAACGAGCCGAGGACCGCGGCGTGGGCGGGCAGCTCGTCGGCGGGGACCAGGTGGAGCGTGCCGCGCGCCGTCCAGGTCTTGACCAGCGTGCGGTCGCGCCACAGGGCCTCGTCGATCTCGCCGCGCCGCGGGTCCGCCCGCCGTACGGCGACGGCGAGCTCGGCCGAGGACGCCACCTGGGCCTGCACCCCGCTCAGCCGCCGGACCACCGAGACCGCGTCCGGCCCGGCCGCCGGGTCGACGAACTGCCGTCTCAACCGCCACGCGAGCACCTGGGGCCAGGCCACCTGGAGAGTCATAGATCATTTCTACACCCGGGCGCCGACGGCGCCGGGCCGCGGGAGCGCCGGGGTCACTCGGCGAAGCCGATGTCCTGGTACCTCAGGTCGTAGAAGCCGCGGGCGCCCAGGTTGGCGATGGTCTTCTTGGCCGCGACGTTCTGCGGGCGCTGGTAGAGCGGGAGCACGTTGACCGCCTGCCAGATCAGCTTGTCGGCGGCGTTGGCCTTGGCGACGGCCTTGGCCGGGTCCAGCTCGGCGGTGGCGGCGTTCATCGCGGCGTCGATCTCCTTGGAGCCGATGCGGCCGAGGTTGGCGTTCCACTGCAGCTCGCCCTTGGAGTCCTTGGCGGCGTTGGCGTACTGGCCGTAGCCGCTGGAGACCGGGAAGGGCGTGCCGACGTAGGAGAACGCGGTGATGTCGTAGTTGCCGGGGATGATGTATTTGGTGAAGTAGTCGTCGCTGGGCACCGACTGGAGGGTGACCTTGACGCCGATCTTGGACAGCATGTTCTGCGTCAGCTCGGCCTCGGACTTGGTGAGCTGCAGGCCGGAGGGGGCGACGAAGCGCAGGTTCAGCTCTTTGCCGTCCTTCTTGCGGACCTGGCCGGAGAGCTTCCAGCCGGCCGCGTCGAGCAGCTGCTTGGCCTTCTCGGGGTCGTGGACCCCGACCTCTCCGGCGTTGTCCTGGTAGCCGCCCTGGGTGTTCATGAAGAAGTGGTTGTTCAGCAGGACGATCGGCCAGTCCAGGCCCTGCAGGTCGGACTGGGTGATGACCTGGCGGTCGACGCCCATCGCGACGGCCTGGCGGACCTTCACGTCGGAGAGCACCGCGCTCTCGCCGTTCATCGTCAGGTGCCGGAAGTCGGGGCCGGCCGCCTGCCGTACGACCGCGTTCGCGGTGCCCTTGGCCCGCGCGTAGTCCGGCGCGGAGGGCCCGACGTCGAAGGTGTCCAGCTCGCCGTTGCTGAAGGCGCCGACCAGCGCGTCGCTCTCCAGCGCGCGGAAGACGATCTGGTCCAGCTTGGCCCTGTCGCCCCACCAGGCGTCGTCGCGGTTGATCGTGATGGTCTTGGCCGTCTGGTCGAACGCACCGAACTTGAACGGGCCCGCGGTCACCGGCATCTTGTTCACCCAGGCGTTGTTGAAGGCCTCGGGGCTGCCGTTGGTGCTCCTGGGGTAGAGCGGGATGAACAGCGACTGCCAGTCCCCGAAGGGCTTGGCGAAGGTGATGACGGCCTCCTGGTCGCTCCTGCCCTTCTTCACGCTCTCGATGTCCTGGTAACCGGTGGTGGTGGCGACGCGGTAGTCGGCGTTCTTGCCGCTCATCGCCTTCCACTGGGCCTCGTAGTCCTGCCAGGTGATCGCCTCGCCGCCGGACCACTTGGCCTTCGGGTTGAGCGTCAGCGTGACGACCTGCTTGGGCGCGGTCGCCGTGACCTTCGCGGCGGTGACGTAGTCGGGGTTGGCCGAGATCTGGCCCTTCTCGTTCGAGCGGAAGGCCGAGGGCATGAGCGCGTCGGTGACCTTCTTGACCATCGCCAGGTTGCCGTCGACGTGGTTGAGGTTCCAGTTGGTCGGATACTCGTTGAGGCCCCAGCGGAGCAGCCCGCCGTCCTTGACCTGGTCGCGCGCGACCGGGTTGATGTCGTAGGCCTTGACCGCGGACGCGGGGGCGCCCGGCGACGCCCCGCTCTGCCCTCCCCCGCCGGGGCCGGTCTGCCCGCAGCCGGCCAGAGCCGGTGAGCACGCCACGGTCAGGGCGGCGGCGAGCACGCCCATGCGCCGGACAATCATCACGGTTCCTCCTGGTTCATACGACTTTGATCTTCTCGGCGTAGTGGCACGCGGCGCCCTGGTCCTCGTCCAGCACCCGGATCACGGGTTCCTCGTCCACGCACCGCTCCCGCTCCCCGTCGGACAGGACGTCGCGGAACTTCGGGCAGCGGGTGCGGAACCGGCAGCCCGAGGGCGGGGCGGCCGGGCTCGGCAGGTCCCCTTCGAGCAGGATCCGGGTCCGGGAGCGCTCCTTCTCCGGGTCGGGCAGCGGGATCGCCGAGAGCAGCGCCTGGGTGTAGGGGTGCATGGGGGTGTCGTAGACCCGGTCCACCTGGCCGATCTCGGCGATCTTCCCGAGATACATGACCGCGATCCGGTCGGCGATGTGCCGGACCACCGACAGGTCGTGCGCGACGAAGAGGTAGGACAGGCCGAGCCGGTCCTTCAGGTCCTCCAGCAGGTTGATCACGCCCGCCTGGATGGAGACGTCCAGCGCCGAGACCGGCTCGTCCAGCACGACCAGCTTCGGCTCCAGCGCCAGGGCGCGGGCGATGCCGATGCGCTGGCGCTGGCCGCCGGAGAAGTCCTGCGGGTAGCGGGCCGCGTGCTGCCGGTCCAGCCCGACCAGCAGCAGCAGCTCCCGCACCCGCGGTCCCGGATCCCTGACCCCGTGCGTGCGCAGCGGCTCGGCGAGGATGTCGTGGACGGTCATCCTCGGGTCCAGCGAGGCCAGCGGGTCCTGGAAGACCACCTGCATGTCCCGGCGGACGGCCAGCCGGTCGCGGGAGGTCATCGCGGCGGTGTCGCGTCCCAGCACGGCGATGGTGCCGCGCTGCGGCCTGGCCAGCTCCAGGATCTCCATCAGCGTCGTCGTCTTGCCGCAGCCCGACTCCCCCACCAGCCCGAGCGTCTCGCCCTCGCGGATGTCGAAGCCGATGCCGTCCACGGCGTAGACCGTGCCGACCCGGCGTTTGAAGACCGCCCCCTTCATCAGCGGGTAGTGGCGGATCAGGTCGTCCACCTCCAGGACCACCCGGCGCTCGCCGCGCGGCGCCGGCGGGCGCCGTTCACCGGTCCCGGCTCCCGGCGCGGCGGGGCGGCCCGTCCTGCCGCCCCCGCTGCGGGCGTAGACCTCGCCGGGCGGGATCCGCCCCTCCTCGATCTCCCCGGCGCGGATGCACGCGGCCCGCCGGTCGCCGGAGCCCACCGGTTCCAGCGGCGGCTCGGCCGCGTCGCACTCGGGGACCACCAGCGGGCAGCGCGGCGCGAACGGACAGCCCGGCGGGAGCGCGTCCGGCGACGGCGGGTTGCCCTCGATCGGGACCAGCCGCCGCCGTCCCCCCGCGTCCAGCCGCGGGACCGAGCCGAGCAGGCCGATGGTGTACGGCATGCGCGGGCGGTAGTAGATGTCGTCGACCGGCCCGGTCTCGACGGGGCGCCCGGCGTACATGACCAGGACCCGGTCGACGAACCCGGCCACCACCCCCAGGTCATGCGTGATCATGACGATCGCCGCGCCGGTCTCCCGCTGCGCGGTCTTGAGGACCTCCAGCACCTGCGCCTGGATGGTGACGTCGAGCGCGGTGGTCGGCTCGTCGCAGATGATCACGTCGGGATCGTTGGCGATCGCCATCGCGATCACCGCCCGCTGGCGCATGCCGCCGGAGAACTCGTGCGGGAACGCCTTGGCCCGCTGGGCCGGGTTGGGGATGCCGACCAGGTCGAGCAGTTCGACGGCCCGCCTGTCCGCCGCCGGCCCGCTCACGTCCTGGTGGATCCGGACGGCCTCGGCGATCTGGTCGCCGACCCGGTAGACCGGGGTGAGCGCGGAGAGCGGGTCCTGGAAGACCATCGAGATCGTCTTGCCGCGGAAGGCGGTGAGCCGCTTCTCGCTCGCGCCCAGGATCTCCCGGCCCTTCAGCCGCACCGAGCCGGTGACCCGGGCGTTCGGGGGGAGCAGGCCCATCACGGCCAGCGAGGTCACCGACTTGCCCGAGCCGGACTCGCCGACGATGCCGAGCACCTCGCCGGGGTGGAGCGCGTAGCCGACCCCCCGCACCGCGTGCACCGCTCCGGGACCGGAGCCGAAGGTGACGTCGAGGCCGGTGACCTCGAGGACGGGATCGCTCATCGGTTCCTCTTCGCGGTGGGGTCGAAGGCGTCGCGCAGGGAGTCTCCGACCAGGTTCACCGCGAGCACGGTGACGACCAGCAGCCCGGCGCAGAACCAGAACGTCCAGGGGGCGTAGACCGCCGTCTTGGCGCCGTCGGCGATGAGGCTGCCCATGGAGACGTCCGGCGGCTGGATGCCGAAGCCGAAGTAGGACAGGGAGGTCTCGGTCAGGATCGCCGCGCTCACGTTCAGCGTGGCGTCCACGATCAGCAGGGACGACAGGTTGGGGATGACGTGCCGAAAGATGATCTTCATCGGGTGCACGCCCATGAACCTGGCGGCGTGGATGAACTCGCGCTCCTTGAGCGAGATGGTCATGCTCCGCACGATCTTCGAGGTGACCATCCACAGGAACAGCGCCAGCATCAGCACGAACAGCAGCCACTGGCCCTCGGCGAAGAGCGGCGACATGATCGCCAGGATGAGGAAGGCCGGGAGCACGAGCAGCAGGTCGGTGACCCACATCAGCGTGCGGTCGGTCCAGCCGAGGAAGTAGCCCGCGAAGGCGCCCACCACCGCCGCCAGCCCGGTGCCGACCACCGCGGCGAGCAGCCCGACGATCAGCGACTTCTGCATGCCGCGCAGCGTGACGGCGTACACGTCGGCGCCGGTCTGCAGAGTGCCCCACCAGTGCTCGGCCGAGGGCGGCGCCAGGAACGCCGTGAAGTCCTTGTCGGTGTAGCCCCACTTGCTCAGGTGCGGCCCCGCGAACGCGAGCAGGAACATCGCCGCCAGCAGTGCGAACCCGATCCGCCCCTGCCCCGAGCGGAAGAACCGCCCCGCGACCACCTTCAGGCGCGAGGGGGTCCCGATCCTCTCGACGCCCGCCAGTTCCTCGGCGTGCTCCTCGTCGGCGATGCTCATCTATCCCACCCGGACCCGCGGATCGAGGACGGCGTGCAGCACGTCGGAGGCGAGCGAGGCCACCAGCACCGCGAAGGCCGCGAAGCAGCTGATCGCCGCGACGCTGTTCACGTCGTTGGTGTAGATGGAGTTGACCAGCTGCTCCCCCATGCCGTGCCAGCCGAAGATCTTCTCGGTGAAGGTCGTGCCGACCAGCAGCGAGCCGAAGGTGAACGCGAAGTAGGTGACCGCGGGGATCAGCGCGGTGCGCAGCGCGTGCTTGATCAGCGCGGTACGGCGGCGCAGGCCCTTGGCCATCGCGGTGCGGATGAAGTCCGCGCCGAGCACGTCCAGCATCATGTTGCGCTGGTAGCGGCTGTAGATGGCGATCAGGCCCAGCGAGAGCGAGATCGTCGGCAGGATCAGATGCTGGATCCGGTCGACCACCCGGGCCCAGAACCCGCCCGTCAGGCCGGCGGAGAACTCCCCGCTGACGTACACGATCGGCTGGGGCAGCAGGCCGTTGACCCAGACCGCGGCGATGATCAGCATGTTGGCGAGCACCACGGTGGGGATCGCCAGCACGAAGAACGAGACGCCGGTGGACACCCGGTCGAACGCGCCGTACTGCCTGACCGCGGCGTAGGCGCCGACCAGCACTCCGGTGACGCTGCCGAGGACCAGCCCGATCGTGATCAGGCGCAGGGTGACGCCGATGCGGCGGGCGAGGTCCTCGTTGACCGAGCCGCCGGTCACCATCTTGCCGAAGTCGCCCCGGGCGACGCCCCCCGCCCACGTCAGGTAGCGCTCGAAGAGCGGGGTCCTGTCGTTGAGGTTGAGCTCGGTGAGCCGGGCGTCGATCACCGCCGGTGGGATCGGCGGGTTGCGGCCCTCGTAGTTGGCGCGGGGGTTGAGCGCTCCGGCCGCCAGCATGTAGGCGAGGCTGGTGGCCACCACGATCAGCACGACATAGTTGAGCAACCTGCGGAAAAGGAACCCCGCCATCGCCCTCCCTCCGGAGCACTCCGCTGTCTGTGGCCATACTGCTACATGATGTAATCATCAGAACGCACAGAGTCGCCAATCGGGGGTCCGATCAGGGTCGGCGGCCCTCGTGGTCGGCCCGGGGTCAGCGGCCCGGGGTCAGCGGCCCGGGGTCAGCGGCCGGCGAGTTCGTCGACGGCGGCGCGCACGTCGGCGCTGGTGATCGTGGTGAGGTCCGCGGCGCTGGCGGCGCCGTCGAGGGCGGCCAGGCGCACGTCGCGGCGCATCGCGGCGCGCTCGTACAGCGAGCGGGCGAAACGGCCGTTGCCCAGGCCGTCGATCAGCCCGTCCTCGCAGACCCAGGTGAAGACGTCGGCCAGGTCGTGGCGGGCGGGGGCGTCGAACCGGTCGCCCGACCGCTTCGCGAGCAGCTCGGCGATCTCGGTGAGCTCGGCCGAGGTGTACGAGGGGAAGCGCACCCGCTGGTTGAACCGGCTGGACAGCCCCGGGTTGGTCGCCAGGAAGGCGTCCATCTCCCGTTCGTATCCGGCCAGGATGACCACCAGCCGGTCGCGGTCGTCCTCGGCCCGCTTGAGCAGCGTCTGAACCGCCTCCGCGCCGAAGGCGTCACCGCCGGCGTAGCCGCCGTTCACCAGGCTGTAGGCCTCGTCGACGAAGAGCACCCCGCCGAGCGCCCGGTCCACCAGCTCGTTCGTCTTGATCGCGGTGGCGCCCAGGTGCTGGCCGACCAGGTCGGCCCGCTGCGCCTCCACCACGTCCGGCCGCACCAGCAGGCCCAGCGCGGCGAAGACCCGGCCGAGGACCCGGGCCACGGTGGTCTTGCCGGTGCCCGGCGGCCCGGTGAAGACGAAATGCCGCATCTGCGGCGGAGTGGGCAGGCCGCGCTCCTGGCGCATCCGCGCCATCCGGAGCTGGGCGGCGATCGCGTGCACCTGCCGCTTGACCGGCTCCAGGCCGGCCATGCCGTCCAGTTCGCCGAGCGCCTCCTCCAGGGTCGGAGTGGCCTGGTAGTCCTGGTAGCGGGCGGTGAGCTCGTCGAACGCCTTGGCGATGTCCGGCCCGGTGACGGTCACCAGGTCCTCGGTGGTGGGCGAGCCGCCCGCGCCGACCACCCGCACGTCGCGCGCCTGCGCCGCCGCCTCCACCAGGCTGCGCACGAACCGGGCGTTGCCCAGCTCGTCGACGACGCCCCGGCGGTGGAGGTCCTCGAACCGGGTCAGCAGAGCCGGTCTCGACTCCTCGGCCATCCGGTCGCCCCGGCGCGCCTGCAGCAGCCCGGTGATCTCGGCCAGCTCCCCGGCCGAGTAGCCGGGGAAGCGGACCCGGGTGGCGAACCTGCTGGACAGACCGGGGTTGGAGGACAGGAAGGCCCCCATCTCCTTCTCGTAGCCCGCCAGGATGACGATCAGCCGGTCGCGGTCGTCCTCGGCCCGCTTGAGCAGCGTCTGCACCGCCTCGGAGCCGAACCGGTCGGGCTGGCCGTCGCCGGAGTTGATCAGGCTGTAGGCCTCGTCCACGAAGAGCACCCCGCCGAGTGCCCGGTCGATCAGCTCGTTCGTCTTGATCGCCGTCGCGCCGAGGAACTCCCCCACCAGGTCCGCCCGCTGCGCCTCCACCACGTAGGGCGTCTCCAGCAGGCCGAAGGCGTAGAAGATCTTCGCGACGGTCCTGGCCACGCTGGTCTTCCCGGTGCCGGGCGGACCGACGAAGACGAAGTGGCGCATCGGCGGGTCGGTCGAGTAGCCGGCCTCCCTGCGCAGGCGGGAGGCCTCGATCGAGGCGGCGATGGAGCGGACCTGCTCCTTCACCGGAGCCAGGCCGACCATGCCGTCCAGCTCGCCGAGCGCCTCCTCCACCGAGATGGGCGGCGGCGCGGCCCGGTCCGCGGACTGCTGCGGCGGCGGCCCTCCGTCCCTGAGCCTGACCCGGACCGGCTGCTCCCGGGCCGCCGCCGCCCTGACCTGGCGGGCCTGGACCAGGCGGTAGACCAGCACGGCGGCGGCCGTGCCGTACGCGGCCCACAGGACGGCGGTGGGCGGGAACCCGGCGAGGACGAGGACGAGGGCGATCACTCCCGCGCCGGCCAGCGCCGCCAGCGCGGTCAGCCACGGCGGGACCCAGCTGATCAGGTGCGCGGCCCCCGCCACCGGGAGGGCGAGGAGCATCAGCCCCAGCGGGATCCACGACTGCGGGAAGCGGCCGTCGAGCAGGCTCGTCATCGTCATCCAGGGCACCACCACCGCCACCGTGGCGGCGGCGCGCGGGAAGCGCAGAGCGAGCGTGGCGAAGCCGAGCAGGGCGAGGGTGAGGAGGAAGGCGGTGACCGGCTGCCAGCCCAGACTCACCGCCAGCCCGACCGCCCCGATCAGCACGGCGGCATGGATCAGCCTGCGCTTTCCCGGTGAAAGACGGAAATAGCGCAGTCGCACCTGTTCGAACAGGTCCCGCGCCGCAGCCCGCCCCGCCGGCCTGGCCCTGTCGGAGTCCCGCATCACGCCTCCCCGGTCTGCCCCCGGTTATACCGCACCGGAAGGAGATTTGGGCGTGTCCGAACGCCGCACCGCGCGCCGGGCGGACCTCCGCCGCACCGGTCCCGCCACCGGTCCCGCCACCGGTTCCGGCCGCCGGTCCCGCCGGACCGCTCACCCGTCGCGGAGGCGGCCCTGGTGGCGACCGGGGTACTCCCCGACCACGACGTGCTCGGGAGTGATCCGGAGCGTCTCGGCTTCGGCGTCGCCGATCGCGATGCCGCGCACCTCGGCCCAGAACCTGCGCTCCAGCGGGTCGGCGACGAACACCGACACCCTCGGATCGTGCTCGGCCGCGTCCCACGCGTCACCGGCGGCGATCAGGCGGAGCTCCCCGGCGGGGCCGACCGAACCGACCGACCCGACGGCCAGCGCGCGCGGCCCCGTCCGGCCGGTGTAGGCGAGGACCACCCCGCGTGCGGAGGTGAAGGCGTGCCGCACCTCCCCGCTCAAGCGCACCGGCGGCCGAACGTCGCCGGGCGGGTGACGACCGCGGCTGTCGCTCATGGCCAGCGAGGCCCGCCGCGGTCCGGGCGCTCCCCTCCACCACGCCCGGACCGACCTGATGGCGTAGGCGGCCACCACCGCCACCAGCACCCCGACCACCGCCTGCCACGTCAGGCGGACCAGCAGGTCGGGGAGTCCCAGGAGCGCCCCGGCGGCCGCGCCGCCGAGCGCGAGCGAGGCCGCCACGAGGAGCGCCA